>JAYQOZ010000237.1:0-2393 GCA_038145035.1 Gemmatimonadaceae bacterium
CCCCGCCCGCGGCGCACTGGGGACCGGCGGACGGACGGACGCTCCGGGGATTAGCGGCGTGAGCCTCGCCGTGGACGGGCGTGGCGGAGAACCTGACGGGTGACCAGGCGCCGGAGGAATCGCCGGAGAAGCAATCGGCGTCGGTATGGAGCGCGCAACCGGGGCCGCAGGCGCCGGCATCCGAGGCGGGGCCGGGGGCTGGGCCATCGGGGTCGGCATACGCGGTGGGACCGGCGCCGGGGCCCCCGGCGTCGGCATCCGGGGCGGCGTCACGGGCGGGGCTGCGGGAGTCGGCGCCCCGACGGGGGCCGGTGGCGCCCTCCCCGGGCTCGAGTGCCGCGGGGCGGGGGTTGTGACCCGCGGGGGGCGCGCAGCCGGGGAATCGACCGACACGTCCGGCGCGGCCTCGACGTCCGACTCCTGCACCGCCCGCTGCAGCGCCGGTGTCAACCGTGACGCCCCGCCCACCGCTGCGGGCACCGCCCGCTCGGCCATGGCCGCTGGGCTCGCAACGACCTCGAACACCGCTCCACACACGGAACAGCGTGCCCGTACGCCGCCGGCCGGGACCTTCGCCGGATCCACGCGGAAAACCGACAGGCACTCGCCGCACGAAACGTTCACTGTGCCTCCCCCATCCTGGCGGTTCGCTGATTCTGCTCCGGCACCTCACCCGCGGGGCCGTCGCTGCGGCGATCGACGGCGAACACGGACCCGTGCAGGGACTTGGCATAACTCTTCATCTCGGTCGCCAGCTCGCTGATCTGTCCGGCGTGCGAGAACTGGCGCCGCTCGTTCGTGACCACTCCGACAGAGAGCGTCATCAGCGGCACCTTGTGCAGCTGGCCGCGCCGGTCCTTACCAAAGTAGTAGCCGGCACGCCGATCCTGCTCGGAGTACTGAAATGGCACCAGCGTGTCGAAGACCTCGACCACCGTGCCGCAGGTCTCGGGCACGCTTGAGGTCGGGACGATAAAGATGAAATCGTCGCCGCCGATGTGGCCCACGAAGCCCTCCTCGCCGCAGACGCCCTTCGCCACGTCGTGGAGGATGCGCGCGAGGATCCGAATGACGCGATCGCCGTCATAGTAGCTGTAGCGATCATTGTATTCCTTGAAGTGATCGAGGTCCGCGTAACACACGGCAAAGCGCGCACCGCTCTCGATGCGGCGCGTCATCTCGAGTTCGATTTCGATTGTGCCTGGGAGGCGCGTGGACGGATGCACGAAGGTGTCGCGGTCGCTGCGCCGCAGCATTGCGTCGAGGCGCAGGGCGGTCTCCGTCGTGGACGCCGTCTCGCGCAGCACCTCGTCGGCACCCGCGTCAAACGCTGCGGCGAACGCCTGGTCGTCGTCTCGGGTGGCCAGCACGACGGGCACGACGCCCGTGTACGAATCCAGCTTCATGCGGCGGCAGAGCTTGATGGCCGCCACCGGGTGGAATCGGGCGTCGATCACCACCATCCGCGGGCGGCTGCGCAGCGCGCCCCTCATGACCTCGTCTGGGTCGGTTGACACCCGAGTCGGCACCCGCTTGCCGTCCAGCCACTCACAGAGCGACTCCGGAAGCGGCTGTCCATCAGGCGAGAAAATGAGGGCAGTAGACTGCGACACTCGCGTGGGCCGGGGGGGTGAGGGGGTTTACGGCGCAAGTTACCCCTGCGTTACGGACGTGTCAAACGACTGTACAGCAACACTTTACCGTCCGACTGCGCATGCTGCGGAAATGCCACGCGCCGAGCCATCGCGCAAGCGCAGGCGTCACGAAGTGAGGGTGCCGGCCCGTTCCACCAGCAGGACCGGGATGCCCTCCTCCACCGGATATAGCAGGCCGCAGGCATCACAGGCCAAGGCCTCGGGGGCGGTCTCCGGCTCGTCCCTGAGCCGGCCCCGGCAACGGGGGCAGGCGAGGATGGCACGAACGGCGGCGGGGATTGTCATCATCGGCCTCGTTCCTCCGGCAGGGCGTACCCAAGGCGCGCGAGCGCATGGATGTTCTTCCGCCAATTCCTGAGTTCCTTTACCCACAGGTCGAGGTAGACCGGCCGCCCGACGAGCGGTTCGATTTTGGCCCGGGCTGCCTGGCCGATGGCCTTGATCCGGCTTCCCCCCGCCCCGATCACGATGCGCTTCTGGCTCTCGCGTTCGACGTACATCACGGCGCGAATGTACACGGGATCGTCCGCCTCCCGGAACTCCTCGATGGCCACGGCCACGCCATACGGCACCTCATCCTCGAGTTGCTCCAGGACCGTCTCACGCAGGAACTCTGCCACGAAGAAGCGCAGCTGCTGCGTGGAGATGTCCTCCGGATCGTACAGAAACGGACTCTCCGGCAGCCGTGCACGAATCGCCGAGAGCAACTGATTCACGCCCTGTCCCGTCGCTGCGGAG
>JAYQOZ010000237.1:2403-4222 GCA_038145035.1 Gemmatimonadaceae bacterium
TCTTCACGCCGGTCGGGACCAAGCTCGTCCGCCTTGTTCAGGGCAACGATACGCGGCGCGCGCGGCGGCGCACTCAGCTGCGCAAGCGCCATGAGGTCCTCGGGCCCGTCCCTGGTCGCGTCGATGAGGTGCACCACGACGTCGGCATCGGCAATGGCCTGCTGGGCGGCGTGCTGCATGGCCCGATGCAGTGCATAGCGGGGCTCAAGCAACCCGGGGGTGTCGAGGAACACCAGCTGGGCATCGTCGGTCGTGAGGATCCCGACGACACGGTCCCGCGTGGACTGCGGCTTCGGGGACACGATGGCGAGCCGCTCCCCGACGAGTCGGTTGAGCAGCGTACTCTTGCCGGCGTTTGGGCGTCCGGCGATGGCGACGAATCCGGCCCTGGTCATTGATCTCCTGCTAGACGACTGCGCCGTGAGGTTCGTGACGGGCTGATGCAACGGGATACCACGGAGGCGCGCCGGCACGCAGGGAACCGAGAGCTGTGGCATCGGCTGCCGTGGGCGGCCGCACGGGACAGGGCGAGGTGCAGCACAGGCAAAGGCCCCAGCCGCGTAAGCGACTGGGGCCTTCAATCCCACGAGGGGGTGCCGGCGACGGCCTACTCTCCCGCGACCTCTCGGTCGGAGTACCATCGGCGCTGTAGGGCTTAACGATCGTGTTCGGGATGGGAACGAGTGTGGCCCCTACGCTCTAGTCGCCAGCGAGATGCTGACAGCGGAGGATGGTAGTGTTCGTGTATTCGCAAATCGATTAGATCGTGCGAAGCTCTGCGGTTGTTATTCCAGCCCCTTTCTTGGAAGAAAGGGGGAGTAGTCAAGCCGCACGGGCGATTAGGATGGGTTAGCTCGGAAACGATTACTCGCCTTCCACTCCCCACCTATCGACGTGGTGGTCTCCCACGGCCCTTCAGGGGACTCAAGGTCCCAGGGAGAGTTCATCTTGGGGACAGCTTCCCACTTAGATGCTTTCAGCGGTTATCTGTGCCGATCATCGCTACCCGGCGTTGCCACTGGCGTGACAGCCGGGACACGAGCGGATCGTCCGACTCGGTCCTCTCGTACTAGAGTCCGCGCCCCTCAACTCTCCAACGCCCACAGCGGATACAGACCGAACTGTCTCACGACGTTCTGAACCCAGCTCATGTACCACTTTAACCGGCGAACAGCCGGACCCTTGGGACCTTCTCCAGCCCCAGGATGTGATAAGCCGACATCGAGGTGCCAAACCGCGCCGTCGATGTGAACTCTCGGGCGCGATAAGCCTGTTATCCCCAGCGTACCTTTTATCCGTTGCGCGATAGCCGATCCACACCGGTCTACCGGATCACTACGGCCCACTTTCGTGGCGGCTCGACCCGTCGGTCTCGCCGTCAGGCTCCCTTGTGCCGTTACACTCTAGAGCGCGAATATCGTCCGCGCTGAGGGAACCATGCGCGCGCCTCCGTTACTCTTTCGGAGGCGACCGCCCCAGTCAAACTGCCCACCTGCCACGGTCCCAGCCGAGGTTTGCTCGAGCGTGGTGAGGACGTTACACAAGCCAGGCTGGTATTTCACTGATGCCTCCACCCGAGCTAGCGCCCGGGTCTCAACGGCTCCCAGCTATGCTACACAGTCTAATGCGACGTCCAATGACAAGCTGCAGTAAAGGTGCATGGGGTCTTTTTGTCCTGCTGCGGGGACTCGGAATCCTCACCGAGACTGCTATTTCGCCGAGCACCGGGTCGAGACAGTGCCCAAGTCGTTACGCCATTCGTGCAGGTCGGAACTTACCCGACAAGGAATTTCGCTACCTTAGGACCGTTATAGTTACG
>JAYQOZ010000238.1:0-4216 GCA_038145035.1 Gemmatimonadaceae bacterium
CGACCTCGCGGAGCCGCCGAAGCTGAAGCGCCGGCAGAATCACGATGGCTGGGTGGTGGTGGACCGCCTCGTGGTGCGCGCCGAGGACCGCGGGCGGCTCACGGATTCCATCGAGACGGCGCTGCGGCTGGCCGAGGGGCTGGTCGAGGTCGTGCGGCAGGATGGCGCCAAGCCGGTCACGCAGGTCTTCAGCGAGAGGTACGGATGCCCGGACTGCGGCATCTCGATGCCGGAGCTGGAGCCGCGGCATTTCTCGTTCAATTCGCCCTTCGGGGCCTGCCCCGAGTGCTCCGGCCTCGGCACGCGCCGCACGGCGAGCCCTGAGCTCGTGCTCGGCGATCCCAGCATCTCGATCCTCGAGGGCGTGATCCTGCCCTGGGGCGAGCCCGACGGCTATCTGCGCCGCGTCATTCTCCCCGGGCTGGCGAAACAGCTCAAGTTCGAACTCAACGCGCCCTGGGGGCAGCTGCCCGATCGCGTGAAGTTCGAGCTGCTGTTCGGGACCAGCGGGCCACGCAGCGAGCGAAAGCCGCGGTCGGACGATGTCGTCGGCCGCGGCATGAAGGTGCGGGGGACCGGCGACGACGCCCGCTGGGAAGGCGTCCTGGCGAACGTCCAGCGTCGCTACAACGAGACGACGTCCGACACCGTGCGCTCGGAGCTCGAGGAGTACATGGTGGTCGGCCTGTGCACCGCCTGCCACGGACGCCGCCTCAAGCCGGAGTCCCTGGCGGTCACCATCAACGACCGCAACATCGGCGAGTTCACCGAGGCCTCGGCGGCCGACGCGCTGGCCTTCGCCGACAGCGTGCCGCTGCGCGCGAACGGGAAGCCGGGGCTGGACCCCGGCGTGGCGGGGCCGATCCTCAAGGAAGTGCGCGAGCGCCTGCGTTTCCTCGTGGACGTGGGCCTCGACTACCTCACGCTGGATCGTTCGGCCGAATCGCTCTCGGGCGGGGAGGCGCAGCGCATCCGGCTCGCCACGCAGATCGGCTCGCGCCTGGTCGGTGTGCTCTACATCCTCGACGAGCCGAGCATCGGCCTGCACCAGCGCGACAACGCGCGGCTGCTGGAGACCCTCAAGCGCCTGCGCGACCTCGGTAACACGGTGCTGGTGGTGGAGCACGACGAGGAGACGATCCTCGAGGCGGACCACCTGATCGACCTTGGGCCAGGGGCGGGCAAGCACGGCGGCGAGGTGATCGCCGAGGGCACGGTGGCGGCCGTGAAGAAGGTGGCCCGGAGCATTACGGCGCAGTACCTGACGGGAAAGAAGCGGATCGAACGGCGTGCGGAGCGCCGGCCCATCGATCCGAAGCGTGCCCTGCGCGTGGAGGGTGCCAGGGAGCACAACCTCCGCGACATCACGGCGGAGTTCCCGCTCGGCTGCTTCGTGGCGG
Source organism: Gemmatimonadaceae bacterium (assembly GCA_038145035.1). Classification (GTDB taxonomy): domain Bacteria; phylum Gemmatimonadota; class Gemmatimonadetes; order Gemmatimonadales; family Gemmatimonadaceae; genus Pseudogemmatithrix. The sequence goes on from JAYQOZ010000238.1 coordinate 1,401, forward strand.
TGACGGGCGTGAGCGGCTCGGGGAAGTCCACGCTGGTCGAGGACATCCTGCAGAAGACGCTGGCGCGGCACTTCTTCCGCGCCCGCGTGGTGCCGGGCGCACACGACCGCATCGTGGGCCTCGAGCACCTCGACAAGGTCATCGACATCGACCAGACGCCGATCGGCCGCACGCCGCGCTCGAACCCGGCGACCTACACGGGGCTGTTCACGCCGATCCGCGAGCTCTTTGCGGAGATGCCGGAGGCGAAGCTCCGCGGCTACGGTCCCGGCCGCTTCAGCTTCAACGTGAAGGGCGGCCGCTGCGAGGCCTGCCAGGGCGACGGACTCGTGAAGATCGAGATGCACTTCCTCCCGGACGTGTACGTGACCTGCGAGCAGTGCCGCGGGAGGCGCTACAACCGGGAGACCCTGGACGTGAAGTTCCGCGGCCTCTCGATCAGCGAGGTCCTCGACCTGACCGTGGAGGACGCGCTGCAGCTCTTCGAGAACCAACCGCGCATCCATCACAAGCTGTCGGTGCTCAACGACGTGGGCCTGGGCTACATCCACCTGGGCCAGAGCGCGACGACGCTCTCGGGCGGCGAGGCACAGCGGGTGAAGCTGGCCACGGAACTCGCCCGCCGCGACACGGGGCGTACGCTGTACATCCTCGACGAGCCGACCACCGGCCTGCACTTCGAGGACGTCCGCGTGCTGCTCGACGTGCTGCATAAGCTGGTGGACCGTGGCAACACGGTGCTGGTGATCGAGCACAACCTCGACGTCATCAAGACCGCCGACTGGATCGTGGACCTTGGCCCCGAGGGTGGTTCAGGCGGTGGTCAGGTCATCGCGGCCGGTACGCCCGAAGGCGTGGCCCGAGCGAAGGGGTCGCATACGGGCCAGTATCTCAAGCGGGTGCTCTGACCGCCTGGCCGGCAGTTACCGAGGCAAGGCCTACACGGGAATCGTCGGCGACCCACCGCTGGCGACGTTGAACGACCCCCGGCCGCTGGCGATGTCGATGTACCGGCGGTCGTCGACCGCGGAGGTGACCACGCCACCAAGTGCGCCGGAGGTTGGGAACCGCCGTGGGGGGCAGCGTGGCAAGTCTACGGCGGTGGCGAGAGGTCGGGAAGTCTCCGTGCCCGTGGCAGCGCCTGGCGAATCGCGGCACATTCCACGCATGACCTGCACCCGCCCTTCCCGCCTCGCGCGAGGACTCGCGCCCCTGTTCGCCGGCGCCCTCCTGGTCGCCGCGCCGCTCACCACCCGGCTCGACGCCCAGGAGCGCTACCCCAGCGCATGGGATGCTGCGCAGCTCCGGCGTCCCGAGGTCCCGGCGGCGCTCGGCCACCTCCAGGCCAACTTCCCGCGGCAGGTGGAGGAGTGGATCCGCATCGCGCAGATGGAGGGCGCTTCGCGGCACGAGGAGCTACGCGGGGCCTATGTGCGCACCGAGATGGAGAAGGAGGGACTGGCCGTTTCCGTGGACTCCATCGGGAACGTCACCGGCATCCGGCGGGGCACAGGCGGCGGACCGACCACCGTGTTCGCCGCACACATGGACATCGCGCACCCAGTGGGCACGAACACCCAGGTGCGCCGTGCGGCGGACTCCCTGCACGCGCCGGGCATCTTCGACAACAGCGCCTCCGTGGCGAACATGCTGGCGATGATCCGCGCGCTGAACGCGGCGCGGGTCCGCACCAAGGGCGATCTCATCTTCGTCGCCACGGTACAGGAGGAGCTCGGCCTGCGAGGGATGGACTACTGGATGAGGCACAACGCGCGACCGGACCTGCTGATTGCGATGGACGGCGGGCTGGGGCCGATCAACTACGGCGCGCTGGGCATCTACTGGACGCGCTATCGCTACACGGCCGAGGGCGCCCACACGCTGCGGTCCCGCGGGGCGCCGACGCCGGTGCGCGCACTGGCCGACGCCATCGATCGCATTTACGCCCTCCAGCCGCCCGCGCTCCCCAACGGCGCGGTGATCAACGTCGGCCAGGTCCACGGGGGCGTGATCTTCAACGGCATCCCGCAGGACCTCTACTTCACGGTGGACCTGCGCTCGCCCAACCCGGTGCTGCTCGACTCGCTGGATCGTACCATCACGCGCATCGCCCGCGAGTCCGCGGCCCGGGAGGGCGTCGAGATGGTCGTGGAGATCGAACAGAAGAACGGGGCCGGCGGCACCGAACCGATGCTCGCCCGCGCACGGCGGCATCCGCTGGTGCAGACCGCCATCGACATCCAGCGGGAGCTGGGCATCCGGGTCGGCATGCCGGGGGCGGCCGAGGCCATCGCCACCGGCAGCACGGACGCCAACATCGGCGTGGTGATGGGCATCCCCAGCATCAGCATCGGGCGCTCGTACGGCGGAAACCAGCACACGCTCACGGAGTGGGCGGACGCGCCGAGCGCGTTGCTCGGCACCAAGCTGGCTTTGTTGCTGGCGACGACGGTGGGCGACGGGGTCCAGCCGCCGACGCTGCTGACACCCTGAGGCGTCGGCAGCGGGCGTCACCGCTTCAGCATCTCGCGCAGGGATTCCACCCGGCCCGCGGCGTGGACCACCGGCGCGACTTCGTTGGACCGCGGGTCACGGATCATGAGGCAGCGGCCGTCCGGCGCCACGTCGTATTGCTGGCGATTGCGCGCCCCGCGGTAGCCGGCGAGGGCGGCGGTCGGCGATCGGTGCCGTGGGACATGGGGCAGAAGGTACGGCTGGCTCGGCGTGGCTTCCCGGCGTAGGGTGGGGAGACTGCGTTGCCACGGAGGCACGGAGACACGGAGACACGGAGACACGGAGAACAACAAGAACAAGGG
>JAYQOZ010000239.1:0-4200 GCA_038145035.1 Gemmatimonadaceae bacterium
TGGGAGCCCTCGTCGCCGGTGCCAAGTACCGCGGTGAGTTCGAGGAGCGCCTCAAGGCCGTGCTGAAGGAGATCACGTCTTCCGAGGGGCGCATCGTCCTGTTCATCGACGAGCTGCACACCGTGGTCGGCGCCGGCGCCGCCGAGGGCGCGATGGATGCCTCCCAGATGCTGAAGCCCATGCTCGCGCGTGGCGAGCTGCACACCATCGGGGCTACGACCCTCGACGAGTACCGCAAGCACATCGAGAAGGACGCCGCCCTCGAGCGCCGCTTCCAGCCGGTACTGGTCGACGAGCCGACCGTCGAGGACACCATCTCCATCCTCCGCGGCCTGCGCGAGCGCTACGAGATCCACCACAAGGTGCAGTTCAAGGACGCGGCGCTGGTGGCGGCGGCCGTCCTCTCCCACCGCTACATCGCGGACCGCTTCCTCCCGGACAAGGCCATCGACCTGATCGACGAGGCCGCGTCCCGCCTGCGCATGGAGATCGACTCGATGCCGGCGGAGCTGGACGAGGTACGGCGCCGTGTCATGCAGCTCGAGATCGAGCGCGAGGCGCTCCGCAAGGAGACCGACGACGCATCCCGCGAGCGGCTCGCCCGCCTCGAGCAGGAACTGGGCAACCTCAAGGAGGAGGACGCCCGGCTGGAAGCCCAGTGGCAGCACGAGAAGGCCGACATCCAGGGCAGCAGTTCGATCAAGGAGCAGCTCGAGCAGGCGCGCCTGGCGCTGGACGCCGCCGTCCGCGGCGGGGACTACGCCAAGGCGTCGGAGTTGCAGTACGGCCGCATTCCGGAACTCGAACGCCGCCTCCAGGAACCCGCTGCCCAGCCGCCCGCCGGGGGCAACCGGATGCTCAAGCTCCACGTGGACGAGGATGACATCGCGGAGGTCGTCTCCAAATGGACCCACATCCCCGTGAGCCGGCTGATCGAGGGCGAGGTGCAGAAGCTCGTCAAGATGGAGGGACGGCTCCACCAGCGGGTGGTCGGCCAGGACGAGGCCGTGACCGCCGTCGCCAACGCCATCCGGCGCGCCCGCGCGGGTCTCCAGGACCCCAACCGGCCGCTCGGCAGCTTCCTCTTCCTGGGCCCGACCGGTGTCGGCAAGACGGAGCTGGCGCGCGCGCTGGCCGAGTTCCTCTTCGATGACGAGCACGCGATGATCCGCATCGACATGTCGGAGTACCAGGAGAAGCACACGGTGGCGCGCATGATCGGCGCACCTCCCGGCTACGTCGGGTACGACGAGGCCGGACAGCTCTCAGAGGCGGTGCGCCGCCGGCCCTACGCCGTCGTGCTGTTCGATGAGGTCGAGAAGGCCCACCCGGAGGTCCTCAACGTCCTGCTCCAGGTCCTGGACGACGGACGGCTGACGGACGGCAAGGGCCGGACGGTCGACTTCAAGAACGCTGTCGTCATCATGACGTCCAACCTCGGCGGCACGGCCATCACCGAGGCGACGCTGCGTGGCGGACGGGTGGACGAGGCCGTGCGCGCCACCGTCCAGGAGGCCCTCCGGCACCACTTCCGACCCGAGTTCCTGAACCGGATCGACGACACGATCATCTTCCACGCCCTCGGGGTGGAGCAGATGATGCGCATCATCGACATCCAGCTGGAGGGTCTTGTGGCCCGGCTCGCCGACCGCAAGATCACCGTCACGCTGACGGACGCGGCGAAGGAACTCCTGGTCCGCGACAGCTACGAGCCCGCCTTCGGGGCCCGGCCGCTGAAGCGCACACTCCAGCGGCGCGTCCTCGATCCGCTCGCCATGCGCGTCCTCGAAGGCCAGGTCCGGGAGGGAGATGCCGTTGTGGTAGACAGCACACCGGATGGCCTGGTCTTCCAGACCTCCGGGGCGCCGGCCGCTCAGTAGTGCAGGGCGAGGCCGACTGACGCGCGCCAGAAGCTGAGGCGCGGCCGGCCCGGAGCGACCGTCGGCACGCGGCCGTCGGTCACGTTCTGGAAGCGGCGGAGGTCGAACCGGATGCTCGTGCGGCGTCCGGTGCGACCCGTCGCCCCGGCACCGACCGCGATGACGCCATAGTTCTCGCTCATGCCGAGGACGCCGCGCAGGTCTGTCATCCCGACGTGCATCCACCCGCCGCCGAGCGAGAGATACGGCCGGAGCGAGTCGCGGACCACGGCCGACGGGGCCGAGAAGAGGGCCTGCCCGGTGAGCGTGGCTACACGGCTGCCGGAGACCAGGCCCCCGGCATCCGACGCGTCGAAGATTCCCGGTGCGTACCCGAGATCGCCCTCGAAGCCCAGCACGCCGCGCGTCACGTGGCTGACCGACACGCCGAAGACGGGGCCGGTGTCGGCCGCCGCACGGTCCAGGTCCAGGACCAGGTTGGTCTTCGTATCCAGCCGGGCGCCGATGAACGGCGTGACCAGCCAGTCGGCGTCCGCCGGACCGGCCTGCGCCAGCAGAGCGGCCAGGACGACGCCCGCCGTCCACACCGCCCTCCCCTTCCGCACGGGAGGAACGGCCTGACGCCTGCCGCTACGGCAGGAACGTCGAGAGGAAGAGCTGTGCAAAAGGAGAAACCGTGACGTCACCGTTCGCCAGGCCGAACGGCGCGCTCAGGCCGTCGCTGTTCGCGAGCAGCACGAAGGACAGATGCCGGTTCGGCAGGATGAGCAGCAGCGACGAGTACGCGTCCGTGATCTGGCCAAACTGCCAGACGACGGGTTCGCCCTTGTAGGTTTGCACGAACCAGCCCAGGCCGCCCGGCGCGCGGGCGCCGCCGGTGGCGCGCCCGGGCCACGCCGGCGCCCGCACGGTGGCCGAGCGAAGCAGGTTGTCCAGCATCGCCGTCGCGAACGTCCCGACATCCAGCACGCTGGCCACGAGGCCCGTGGATGCATTCACCCCCGAGGGCGTCACGCTGGACACGACGGGCCGTCCACGCTCCAGCCGGTACGGCGTGGCCAGTTCCGACAGCACCACCCCGAACCGGTCGATCATGGGCGCCGTGAAGGCCCCGCGCACCTCGCTCGTCGGGCTCGCCGCGTCGGTCCCCGGCACGGACCGCTGCATGGCCAGCCGCTCAAGGATGTCGGTCGTCAGGACGCTCGCGAGAGGCCGGCCGTAGCAGTCGTCGAGGACCGGCGTGAGCTGGGTGTAGCGGACCGGGGCGTACCGGAAGCCGCTCGCGCCGGTGTGGCTGAGCACCTCCCCGATGCTCACGGCCGGGTCACTCGACGGCACCCACCGCCGCAGCGGGTCCTCGAGGCCGACGATGCGGTTCTCGACGCACTGGAGCAGGAGCATCGACGAGAAGGCCTGCGTGAGGGCGCCCACCGGAAACGGCGTATCCGCCCGGACCTGCAGGTTGCCCTCGATGGTGCGCTGGCCGAAACCACGCGCCCACTCGGCCCGTCCGTCCTGGATCACTGCCGCGGCCAAGCCGGGAATGCCGGCCTGCTGACGGACGGCATCGACATACCGCTCAAAGAAGGAAAACGTCAGGTTCTGTGCGGCCGCGGGCGTGGCTGACAGGCAGGCCGCGGCCAGCAGCAGGAGGCACAGACGCCGTCGCCGGGAGCGCAGAGACACGACCCACGAATGATAGCACCGTGCCGGATTCCGGCCGGTTGTGCTACATTTCCCCAGCATTTGCATATGTGTGGCCCCGTACGCCCCGTGACGGCCCACCCGGTCGCCTGGATTCGCCTGGCGCCCTTGGTGGTCTGCGCCCTGCTCGCCCTGGGTACCACGACGCTGGCGTACGCCCAGGATTCGATCCGCGTGGTGCCCATCGCCCGCGACGGTTCGGTCCTCGTATCGTTCAATCTGGCCGAGGGCTTTACGGAGGACGTCCGGGCCGCGGTGGCCAGCGGACTCCGGACCACGATCACCTACACGGTCGAACTCCGGCTGGAAGTGCCGTTCTGGGTGGATCGGACGATCGCCGAAGCAGTGGTGACCAGCAGCGTCCAGTACGACAACCTCACCCGCAAGGCCACGGTGACCCGGAGCGTGGACGGCCGGGCCGAGGATACGCGCGTGCTTGACGAAGAGGCGGGCATCCGCACGTGGCTGACCTCGCTGCAGCGCCTGCCGCTGTTCGACACGGACCGGCTCGAGGTGAACCGCGAGTACTACATCCGGGTCAGCGCCCGGACCCAGCCCCGCAACGGCGCGATCCCCTGGTCCAGCACCGTCTCCGGCCTGGCCCGCTTCACCTTCC
>JAYQOZ010000240.1:0-4186 GCA_038145035.1 Gemmatimonadaceae bacterium
TTAAGAGAGAGGCGTGCGGAAGGCATGGCGCGCGAGGTGGTCAGCCGGGTCCAGCGGCTGCGGAAGGATTCGGGGCTTGCGGTCAGTGACCGCATTCGGTTGGCGATCACCGCCCCGATGGAGGTGCAGGACGCACTGCGCGCCCACCAGGCGTGGATTGCTGCGGAGGTACTGGCGGTGGACGTCGCACTGGGCGACGCGATCCCTGCCGCATGGGAGGCGCAGGCCGAGGTGGACCTCGACGGTCCGGCCGTGCGCGTGGCCCTTTCCAAGGAAGCCTGAGATGGCGGACAAGACCCCGGGAACCGAGAGGAAGTTCAAGTCCCTGACGAAGAAGCAGATTGCGTATTTCGAGAAGCGGCTGCTCGAGGAGCGTCGCCGCGTGCTGAAGGAACTCGGGCACTACGACGAGACCTTCGGCAACACGCCGCAGGGCGCCGATGGCGACCTCTCGGCCTACTCCTTCCACATGGCCGACCAGGGCACCGACGCGATGGAGCGCGAGAAGGCGTTCCTGTTCGCGTCCAAGGAGGGGCGCTTCCTCTGGCACGTGGACCAGGCCCTACGCCGGCTCTACCGCACGCCCGAGGAGTTCGGGAAGTGCCACAACTGCGGCGGTGAGGTCGGCTTCGACCGCCTCGACGCGCTGCCCCACGCGCGCTATTGCATCGACTGCAAGCAGCGGGAGGAAGATGGGAAGAAGTGATCCCGGCGGGCTCGCACCATCCTCGGCCCTCGGGCTCGTCGGTGCGATCGTGCTTGTGGATGCCTTCACCAAGCTGCTGGCCGTGGACCGGCTCGCGCCGGCCCATGTGCCGCACCCGGTGTTCGGGGACTGGTTCCGCTGGACGCTGGTCTACAATCCCGGCGCGGCCTTCGGCCTGCACCTCGGACCGTGGTCGCGTTGGATCTTCGTCGTCCTGACGGTTGTCGCGCTGGGCGTGCTGTGGTCGCTGTACCGCGGCAGCGCGCCGGAGGCCCGGTGGCGAGTCGGCGCCGTCATCTCGATTGCCGGTGGCGCACTGGGAAACCTGGTGGACCGGCTCCGCTCGCCGCGCGGCGTGGTGGACTTCATCGACGTCGGCGTGGCCGAGTGGCGCTGGCCGACCTTCAACGTGGCGGACATCGCGGTGAGCCTCGGCGCCCTGACGCTGGCCGTGGTGCTCTGGCGCGAGGATGCGGCGATGGCGCGTGCGCGCGCCGCAGGTGGGGACGACGCGGCCGCCAGCTCCCGCTGAGATGAGCGAGTCGCGCGGGCCCGGTCGCCACGCCTTCACGGTGCCGGACGGGAACACCGAGCGCCTTGACCTGCTGGTCGCGCGGCTCTGCGGGCTGTCGCGGACGCAGGCGGCGACGCTGATCGCCACGCGGCAGGTGCACGTGAACGACCGGGTCGAGCGCGCCAGCTTCCGTCCCGAGGGCGGGGAAGCACTGGTGGTCGAGATACCGCCGCCGCCGGGCCGTGAGATCGTCCCCGAGCGGATTCCCATCCGGGTGGTATTCGAGGACGAGGACCTGGTCGTCGTCGACAAGCCGGCGGGAATGGTCGTGCACCCGGCACCCGGCAACTGGAGCGGGACGCTGGTGAACGCCCTGATGGGGCGCGGCCAGGGCCTGGCCGAGGGCGGCGGGCCGGAGCGCGCGGGCCTCGTGCACCGGCTCGACAAGGAGACCAGCGGCCTGCTCGTGGTGGCGAAGACCGACCGCGCGCACCGCGTGCTCAGCAGGGCCATCGCGGCGCGGCAGGTCCGCCGGCGCTACGCCTGCCTGGCCTGGGGCCACCTCGAGGACGACCGCCTGACGGTGGACCGTCCGATCGGCCGCGACCCCAACGACCGCACCAAGATGGCCATCCGGCCCGATGGGCGGGCGGCGCGCACGGACTTCGTGCGGCTGGCCCGCTTCGATGCCGTGGACCTGCTGCGGGCCGACCTGCACAGCGGCCGCACCCACCAGATCCGCGTGCACCTGGCCTCGGTCGGGCATCCGGTGGCCGGGGATGACACCTACGGCGGGGGTGGGGGACGGCGGTTGCTCGACCTGCCCCCGAAACGGCATTTCCTCCACGCGGCCTGGCTCGTCTTTGCTCACCCGGTCTCCGGCCGGGAAATCGACCTGCGGTCCCCGTTGCCGGAGGTCTTGCGGAGCTCGTTGGCCCGGGCCGCCGAGGACCCGACGCTGTTTGCCCAGCCTGATGCCCTGGAGTACTTTGGCTTCTATAGAGCGACTGGGTGATTTCGACCAGTCTTCGGGCCGCGCCGCCGAGGCGGATGCGGGGCCTCTAGGGATCGTGGCACAGGTCGGGGACGGCGTCGTGGGCATCCCGCTGGATGTCGCGCAGGAAGTTGTGGCGGGCCCTCGGGGCCGCGACGCTCGCCGACGGGCAGGTAGGACCGGAACAACCCACAACGGGAGTGAGGGGACTCGTGGCTCCGACGGTGCTGATCTGCGACGACGCGATCTTCATGCGGACGATGGTCGGTGACATCCTCACGCAGGCCGGCTTCGAGATTGTCGGCGAGGCGGAGACCGGCCGACAGGCGGTCGAACGCTACAGGGCCCTGCGGCCGGACCTCGTGACCATGGACATCGTGATGCCCGACATGGGCGGGATCGATGCGGTCCGCGAGATCACGGCGTTTGACCCGGACGCCAAGGTGCTGATGTGCAGCGCGATGGGGCAGCAGTCCCTGGTGGTCGAGGCCATCCAGGCCGGGGCCAAGGACTTCGTGGTCAAGCCCTTCCAGCCGAGTCGGGTGCTGGAGACGGTGCAGCGCGTGCTGGGGTGAGCCGGACTCCCCCGCGAGCGCTCTGAACGTGGACTCCCGTCAGTACGCCGAGCTGTTCCGTACCGAAAGCCGTGAGCAGCTCTCAGCGGTGAATCGCGCGTTGCTGCGGCTGGAGCAGGGTGATGCCTCCCGCGAGTCGGTGGACGCCGTGTTCCGCGGCGTGCACACGATCAAGGGCATGAGCGCGACGATGGGCTACACGGCGGTCGCCGAGTTTGCGCACGAACTGGAGTCGCTGCTCGACAAGGTGCGCAAGGGCGCGCAGACGATCACGGCCGAACTGATGGACGCCTTGTTCGTCGCCGCCGACGCGCTCGAGCACGGGGTGGAGCGCCCGGGCATGGAGGCGGCGATGAGCACCCGCATGCGCGAGGCGCTCGCGCGCCTGCACGACGTGGCGGGTGGACGCTCCACGGCCGAATTCCGCACCCCGCTCCTGCACGGCCCCGCGGCGCAGGATCCGGGGCCGAAGGCGGCCGATGCGGCCGCCGGCAGCCCGGAGGCCATGCCCACACGCGTCTCGACCAGCCGCTCCGACGGAGCCACCGAGCTCTTTGCCGACGTCATTGCCGGCACGCCGCAGGCGGCGCTGCTCCTGGACGCCGATGGTCTCGTCAGCGCGGGACAGTACCTGACGCGCGACGGCACGGACATGGGCACGCCGCTGGGCGCGCACCTTTCGGGCGTCAGCGTCGAGGCCGAGCGCGCGATGCGCCACTTCGGGCTGGGTCGCTGGACGCGGATCCTCCTCGAGAGCGACGCGGCGTCCGTCGTGATGTCCCCGGTGGGTGACGGCGTGGCCTTGGTGGCCGCGCCGCGCGACCTGCCGCTGGGCTTCGTGCGCCGCACCGTGGATCGCTGCGCGGCCATCGCCCGCGAGTGGCTGGGGGTGGCGTGAGCGCCTACGCCCCGATGCTTTCCGGCCTGACCCGGCACCGTGGCATCAGGGCCTGTCTCCTTGTCATGGAAGGGGACGGGATCGTCGTGGACGGCACGGCGCAGATCGGCGTGGACACAGGCGCGTTCGCGGCGCTCACGGCCTCGCTCTACGGCAAGGCATCGCGCGCGGTGGCGGCGGCTGGGTTCGGCACGGTGGGCTTCTGCGAACTGGAGGCGGAGCACGGACGGGTGATGGCGGCCGGGCGGAACGGGCTGGTGCTGGTGGTCGTGGCGGAGTCGCGGGTGAACGTCGGCCTGCTGCGGGTGGACCTCCTGAAGGCGGCGGGGGCCCTGTGATCCGGCATTCGGTGACGGTCGGCTGGGCTGATGCCCCACTGAAGTGGTTCGTCGACGAGGCGCGCCTGCAGCTGGCCGTGCTGATGTACACGAGCGGCCAGGTGCTCGCGCAGGTGGGCTTCCAGCGCCGACTCGACGTGCAGACGGCCTGCGCGCTGTCG
>JAYQOZ010000241.1:0-4180 GCA_038145035.1 Gemmatimonadaceae bacterium
CCGGGCGCCTTCGTGCGCGCCGTGCTCGATGGCGATGGCTGTGCCGTTCCACTCGCGGTGGCGGTGCGCCGCGGCGAGGCGCCGGCCGGCGCGCGCGTGCGATGGTCCGGCGGTGAACTCGGCGCCGGCGACCGGGGCCTGCTGCTGCGCGACGCGTCGTTGGCGCTGGTGCGGGGGCCGGGGCCGTTGGCGCGGTGGCGCAGCAGGGTCGCAGTCGCGCTGGACCGCCGATTCGAGACCGATGGGCCCATGGCGCGCGCCCTGCTCATTGCCGACACCCGCGGGCTCGATCCGACGCTCCGCGACCGCTACGCTGATGCCGGGCTCGTGCACATGCTCTCGATCTCGGGACTGCACGTCGCGATAGTCGGTGGGGCGCTGCTCCTGCTCGCCGCCGCCCTTCGGCTCGGTCGGCGCAGCGCGTCGTTGGCCGCTGTCGGCCTCGTGGCGCTCTACGTGGTCGCAATCGGTGCACCACCGCCGGCGCTGCGATCTGCCACGCTGTTCGCGGCGACGCAGGCCGCAGGGCTGTGGCAGCGGCCAGTGTCGCCGTGGGGGAGCTACGCGCTCGGCGCCCTGGTGCCGCTGGTCGATCCGCGAACCGTCCTTGATCTCGGCTGGCAGCTGTCCGTGAGCGGCTACGCCGCAATCATCGTGGCGGGACGGGTGGGCCGGCAGTTGCCCGAGTGGTGGCCGGCCTGGGGGCGCGGCATCGGGCGTGATCTGGTGGCGGCTGCACTGAGCACGCTGGCGACCGCGCCGCTCGTCGCCTGGCACTTCGGGAGGCTGAGCCTCGTGGCCCCGCTGAGCAACCTCGCCGCGGGGCCCGTCATCGCGCTGCTGCAACCGGCGCTCTTCGTGGTAATGCTTGCCCCCGAACTGCCCGGCACCGGCCTGGTGGTCGTGGCCGCTCGCGGGTTGATGCGCGGACTGGACGCCATCGCGCAGGTCGCCGCGTCGATGCCGGGCGCGGCGGTGGTCGTCACACCCGGCGCAGTGACCATCGGGGCCGCCTGGACGATGGTGCTGGCGGTGCTCGCCGCAGGATGGGCGCGACATCGAGGTCCGTGGTTGCTGGTCGCAGGGGGCGCACTGGCGGTGCTGGCCTGGCTTCCGGCCGACGCATCCCTGCGACGCCGGCCGGCGACGCTCGAACTGCACATGCTCGACGTGGGACAGGGCGATGCCATCGCCCTGCGGTCGCCGGCCGGTCGCTGGCTGCTGGTGGACGCCGGCCGGGTCTGGTCCTCCGGCGATGCCGGACGGAGCGTCATCGTGCCCTACCTGCGGCGCGCCGGCGGGCGCCTGAGCGACCTCGTGCTCACCCACCCGCACGCGGATCACATTGGCGGGGCGGGCTCCGTGATGCGAGCGCTGCGCCCCGAGCGCCTGCATGATGCCGGCTTCATCGAGGCCAGCGAGGTGTACGCGACCCTCCTCCGCGAGGCGCAGCGGCTCGGCATCCAGTGGCGGCGTGTGCAGCCGGGGCGGACGTTCGATTTCGACGGCGCGACGGTGGAGTTCCTGGCGCCGGATTCGGCCTGGGTGGCCGGCCTGCGGGACCCGAACGCCGCCAGTGCGGTGATCCGCGTCCGCTTCGGCGCCGTGGCCATCCTCCTGACCGGGGATGCCGAGGCGGCGGAGGAGGCGTGGCTGCTACGCCACGACGCCGCAGCGCTCCGGGCCACGGTGCTGAAGGTCGCGCATCATGGGTCGCGCACCAGCAGTGGCGCTGGATTCCTCGAGGCGGTCCGCCCCCGGCTGGCGCTGGTCAGCGTCGGGGCCGGCAACTCGTATGGGCACCCGTCCCCGGAGGTGATGTTGCGCCTGGTCGAGGCGGGAGCCACCGTCCTACGCACCGACCAGCTCGGGCCCATCGTCCTGCGCAGTGATGGCACGGAGCTTGAAGTGGAGGTCGCGGGCATGCGCTGGTCGCTGCATGCGCCATTGCCCGAGCCCCCCTGAATCTGCGACCTTTCCCAGGCTGGACATTACCCGCACCGAACAGGCCCGTGGTCAAGCATACCGATACGTCCGTCGTCACGATCGAGCGCTATATCATCGAGCAGGAGCGTCGATTCCCCGATGCCACCGGGGAGCTGTCCGGTATTCTCTACGACCTGGCGCTGGCGAGCAAGATGATTGCCAACAAGGTTCGGCTTGCCGGGCTCGCGGACATCCTCGGCGCCGAGGGGACGGAGAACGTGCAGGGCGAGGAACAGCAGCGGCTGGATGTGGTGGCCAACGACATCATCCGGAAGGCGATGGACCACGGCGGCCGGCTCTGCGCCATGGCCTCCGAGGAAGAGGAGGACCTGATCCCGATCCCGGAGCAGTTCAGGCGCGGCAAGTACCTGCTGCTCTTCGATCCGCTCGACGGTTCGTCGAACATCGACGTCAACGTGCCCGTTGGTACGATCTTCTCCGTCCTGCAGAAGGTCACCGAGGGCGAGGACGGCCGGCTCGAGGACGCCCTTCAGCCGGGCGCACGGCAGGTGGCCGCCGGTTACGTCGTCTACGGGCCGAGCACCATGCTGGTGTATTCCACCGGCCACGGGGTGCATGGCTTCACGCTCGATCCCTCCATCGGTGAGTTCCTGCTTACGCATCCGGACATGCGGATGCCGGAGCACGGCCGCTACCTCTCCGTGAACGAGGCCTATGAGCAGGGCTGGACCGACGATGTACGCGCCCTGATGCAGCGTTACCGCGGTCTCGACGGCAAGCGCGAGGCGATGAACGTGCGCTACATCGGGTCGCTGGTGGCCGATTTCCATCGCAACCTGCTCGGCGGCGGATTGTTCGCATATCCGGCCAACACGAAGAGCCCCAGCGGAAAGCTGCGGCTGCTCTACGAGTGCAATCCGCTGGCGTTCATCTGCGAGCAGGCCGGTGGCGCGGCCATCGACGGCCGGAAGCGCATCCTGGACGTGCAGCCCACGGCGCTGCACCAGCGCACCCCGTATTTCGTGGGGTCGAAGGCCGACGTGGAGATCGCGGTCGAGATCCTGGGGCGGGGGTGACCGGGGGTGAGTGAGCGTCGGAAGGGAGCGGGCAGCCCGGAGCGGATCTCGCCGTCGGGGATTCCCATTGCGCCCGTGTACGGCCCGGCGGCAGGGGATGCCGCATACGACGCGCAGCTTGGGGCACCCGGTGCCTTCCCCTACACGCGCGGCGTGTATGACGGGATGTATCGCAAGCGGCTCTGGACCATGCGCCAGTACGCCGGCTTCGGGACGGCGCAGGAGACCAATGCGCGCTTCAGGCTGCTGCTCGGCGCCGGCCAGACGGGACTGTCGACGGCCTTCGACCTTCCGACGCAGATGGGCCTCGACTCCGATTCCCCGCGCGCACTCGGCGAGGTTGGGCGGGTCGGCGTGGCCATCGACAGCGTCGAGGACATGCACCTGTTGCTTGCGGACCTGCCGCTCGGCGAGGTCTCGACGTCAATGACCATCAACGCGACGGCGAGCATCCTGCTGGCGATGTACATCGTGGTGGCCGAGGAGCGGGGCATCGCCCGCAGCGCGCTGAGCGGGACGATCCAGAACGACATCCTCAAGGAGTACATCGCGCGGGGCACGTATGTGTTCCCACCGGAACCATCGCTGGCGCTGATCGCCGAAACGTTTCGGTTCTGCGCGGCGGAGGTGCCGAGCTGGAATCCGATCTCGATTTCTGGCTATCACATCCGCGAGGCGGGCGCCACGGCGGTGCAGGAACTGGCGTTCACCTTCGCGAACGCGCTGGCCTATGTGGAGCGGGCGGTGGCGGCCGGGCTCGCGGTGGGCGCCTTCGCGCCGCGGCTGAGCTTCTTCTTTGCCTGCCACAACGACCTCTTTGAGGAAGTCGCGAAGTTCCGGGCGGCGCGCCGCATCTGGGCACGCCTCATGCGCGATCGCTTTGGCGCCAACGACGCGTCCTGCCGCCTGCGTTTTCACACCCAGACCGGCGGCGTGACGCTCACGGCGCAGCAGCCGCTCAACAACGTGGTGCGCGTGGCCGTGCAGACGCTGGCCGCGACGCTGGGCGGCACGCAGTCGCTGCACACCAATGGCTATGACGAAGCGCTGGCGCTGCCCACGGCCGAGGCGGCGACGCTGGCGCTGCGCACGCAGCAGATCGCGGCGTACGAGAGCGGCGTCGCGCAGACGGCAGATCGCCTGGCGGGGAGCTACTA
>JAYQOZ010000242.1:0-4173 GCA_038145035.1 Gemmatimonadaceae bacterium
ACCTTGGTCGTCCGGCCGAACGTCGTCCGACACCGCGCGCGTCGCGCGCCAGAGCACGCCGCAGGGCCTTCGCGGCCTTGCTCGGCCTCGCCGTTCCGCTCGCCATCCCGGCGCCGCTCGGCGCCCAGTCGCCGCCGCCTGACCTCGCGGCCGCACGTGCGGCCTGGGAACGCGCGCCGGAGAACGTCGACTCCATCATCTGGCTCGGCCGACGCACCGCCTACACGGGCGCCTTCGCGGATGCCGTGGTGATCTATACGGAAGGCCTGCGCCTGCACCCGGACGAACCGCACCTCCTGCGGCACCGTGGCCATCGCTACGTCTCGTTGCGCCAGTTTCAACTGGCGGTGACCGACCTCGAGCGCGCCCTGCACCTCGTCGAGGGAAAGCCCGACGAAGTGGAGCCGGACGGCCAGCCCAACGCCCGCGGCATCCCCACGAGCACCCTGCACTCGAACATCCGCTACCACCTGGCGCTGGCGTACTTCCTGACGGGCCAGTTCCCGAGGGCCGCCACGCTCTGGGAGGAGGACGCCCGCCGGGCACGCAACGTCGACCAGCGCGTCGCCGCCACCCATTGGGCGGTCATTGCCTATGCGCGCGCCGGGGACCTCCGGAAGGCCCAGGGACTCCTGGCCCCGATCCGCGCTGACTGGGACGTCATCGAGAACGGCAGCTACCACCAGGTGCTGCTCTGGATGAAGGGCGAGCGCAGCGATGCCCAGCTTCGCCCGCTCATGACCCCCGGCACCCCCGCGCAGACGATGGCCAACGGCATGGCCCAGTGGCACCTGGCGAACGGTCGTCGCGAGGAGGCCAACCGCCTTTTCCACGAGATCCTGTCCGGCGAGAGGTCCGCCTCGTTCGGCTACCTGGCCGCCGAAGCCTCCACGAAGCCGTAGGCCGCCCGGCCTCGCCTGCTTCGTCCCTCGATCCTCGTCACACACGCCCATTGACTCTAACCCAAATCCGTACTTAGGTTTAGCGGTTGTTCAACACCATATCGCGGGCGCCACTGCCCGCCCCTCCTCCTGCGTCGGCAACCCGCGGGGGGCGGAAACGACCAAAGGGAGGATTGCCGCATTGTCTCGTGAATACGAGGCGGTGTACATCTTCGATTCCGCACTCGAAGACGCCGCCATTGCCGACAAGCTCGAGAAGCACCACGGGCTCCTCGGCCTCGCCGAGCCCGCGACCCTGGACCACTGGGGCCGCCGTCAGCTCGCCTACAAGATCAAGAACCGGGAAGCCGGCTATTACGTCGTCGCCCGCTTCAAGGCGGAGGGGAAGGCCCTTCCCGAATTCGAGCGCTCACTCAGGCTCGACGAGGGCGTGATCCGCTATCTCATCTCGGTGCACGAGCACGAGCTCGGGGCCCCGCCGATGACCGAAGAGCAGCTCGCCGCCCGTCGCGCCCGCGACGGCGATGATGACGACGACGAGGAATAGCCCATGCGCCGCAATCGTAAGGTCTGCCCGGTCACCGAGGCCGGCATCCGCTACATCGACTACAAGGACGAGCGCTTCCTGTCGCGCTTCATCACCGACACGGGGAAGGTCCTCCCGAGCCGGCTGAGCGGCGTGGACGCCCGTCACCAGCGGCAGCTGGCCAAGGCGATCAAGAAGGCGCGGTACCTCGCGCTGCTGCCGTACTCGCGTAGCCAGTCGGCGCAGTAGACCGACTGCACGCGTGACGATGGAGGAGGGCGCGGCTCCGCCGCGCGAGCAGGGCTGGCGGGGACCGATCCTCGCCACGCTTGCGCTCCTGATCCTGCCGGCCTCACCGCCCCTGGCGATGCTGGTCCCGGTCGATCAGACCCTGCTCCTGCTGGCCCCGACCCTGGCTGCCTGTGCCTTGGTCGGGTGGCGCGCCGGGGGGCGACTTCCGCTCGCGCTGGTCTGGACGGCCTTCGCGGCCTGGGTGCTCCGGGCGCCGGCGACCGCCGGCACCTACGAGATCCTGGCGCGAGGCTGGGGGGTGCTGCTGGCGGCGACCTTCGGCGGGCTGCTCCTGCTCGGCGATCGCGGTCGGCGGTTCCTGCCGCAGGCGCTGCTGGCCATCCTGATCGCGCTGAGCCTGGCCCTCGTGGTCTCGCTCGTGGCGAGCGGGGGGCTGACGGAAGCGGGTGCCGTCCTCGGCGACGAGGTGGCACGGCGCGCCGAGTTCGGGAAGGCGGCGTGGCAGACGTTCACGGCGCGCCCCGAATGGCAGGAGTTCGTGACGGAAAGTCCCGGCGCGGAACTCCTGGCCGAGCAGGTGGAGCAGCAGTTTGCGGTGCTGCCGCAGCTGGCGCGCCTCCTGGTGCCGGCCTTGTTGGCCCTGGAGTCGCTGGCGGCGCTGGCACTGGGCTGGGCGGTCTACCACCGCTTCGGCCGTGCGCGGCTGGGGCCGCCGTTGGCCCCGCTGGCGGAATTGCGGTTCCATGATGCCTTCGTCTGGGGCATCATCGCCGGACTGCTGGTTCTCGTCGTTCCGATGTCGGATGCGCTGCGCGTGCTCGGCATCAACCTGATGGTGTTCTTTGGCGCCCTGTACGTGCTACGCGGGCTGGGTGTCCTGCTCTGGTTCCTACAACCGGGCCGATGGATGCTGGTGGTCTGGACCATCGTCCTGGTGTTGTTCCTGCAAGTCGTCGGTGCCGTGGCGCTCGCGCTGGGCATCGGGGACACGTGGCTCGACTGGCGCCGCCGTACGCGGCCGAAATCCCAACGTTCGGAGTAACCATGGAAGTCATTCTTCGTCAGGCCGTGGACAATCTCGGCCACCCGGGCGACATCGTCGACGTCTCGGCCGGCTACGCGCGCAACTTCCTGCTGCCGCGCGGCATCGCCTACGAGGCGACCCCGGGCAACAAGAAGCGCATCGCCCAGGAAAAGGAGCGCCTCGAGGCTGCCGAGAGCGCCCGGCGCGACGCGGCGTCGGCGATCGCGAAGCGCCTGGAAGAGGTCTCGCTCACCTTCTCCGCCAAGGTCGGCGAGGAGGGCAAGCTGTTCGGGTCGGTCACGGCCGCGGACATCGCCCACCAGCTCGAGGGCCAGGGCTTCAAGGAGGTCGAGAAGCGCATGATCGACCTGCATGAGCCGATCAAGGCGCTCGGCGTCTACAAGGTGCCGGTCCGCCTGCATGCGGACGTGAAGCCCGAGATCAAGGTCTGGGTCATCAAGGGCTGAGCCATTCGCCCCGTTGTCGTCCGGCGCCCTCGGCCCTCGCGGTCGGGGGCGTCGGCATTTGGGGACGGAGACGCCAACGGACCAGAACGACCCGGTGACACGGTAGCGCTCCCCTCCTAGGCACGGCAGCGGGATAAACGCCGGGACCTTGCCCAGGTCCAACCCCTCGGGAACCTTTCGGGGATCCACGGGTTCGCCTTTTCTACTCCCAGTCTTCCCTCGATGGCCGCCCACGACCCGGAATCGATGACCGCCGCCCGACGCGCCGCCCAGGTGCTGCTCGACAACAAGGCCGATGACGTCGTGATGCTCGACCTGCGTCCGGTCTCCGACATGGCCGACTTCTTCATCGTCGCCAGCGGCACCTCCGACACCCACGTCCGCGCCACTGCGGGGCACGTGCTCGAGACGCTCAGGGCCGAGGGCATGCACGCCAATTCCGTCGAGGGCCTTGAGCAGGGCCGCTGGGTGCTGCTGGACTATGTCGACTTCGTCGTGCACGTCTTCCATCCGACGCTGCGCGCCTTCTATCAGCTCGAGCGGCTCTGGGGCGATGCCCCCGCCGAGACCGTCACCGCCTAGGGACCGCAATGCGCCGACTCGCCTGCCTCCCCGCCCTGCTGCTGCTCGCCCTCGCCCAGCCCCTGGCCGCGCAGGGTCAGTACTTCGGACAGAACCAGGTCCAGTTCCGCAAGTTCAACTGGCAGGTGCTCAGGACCGAACACTTCGACGTCCACTACTATCCCGAGCTCGAGGATGTGGCCCGCTACACCGGGCAGATGGCGGAGCGCAGCTACGCGCGGCTGAAGCTCATCTTCAACCACGAGTTTCGGGAACGGAAGCCGATCCTGATCTATGGATCGCGCAACGAATTCGCGCAGAACAACGTGATCGGCGATCCGGGCGAGGGCACGGGCGGCGTCACCGACGCGCTCCGCCAGCGCAACATGTTCTTCTTCTCCGGCGACATGGGCTGGTCGGAGCAGGTGCTGGCCCACGAGA
>JAYQOZ010000243.1:0-2548 GCA_038145035.1 Gemmatimonadaceae bacterium
GTGTGACGGTGCGGCTGGCCAGCGGCCGGCGCCTCCGGGCGACCGTGGTGGGCACGGACGCCGAGACCGACGTGGCCGTGCTGCGGGTCGATGCCGGAGGGCCGCTGGTTGCGGCGCCCCTCGGTGATTCGGACCGGCTGCGCGTGGGGGAGTGGGTGTGTGCCATCGGCAATCCCCTCGCCTACGAGCACTCCGTCACCGTCGGCGTGGTGAGCTACCTCGGCCGGCAGCTCTCCGACCGCTCGACCGAGCGCTTCATCCAGACCGACGCCGCCATCAACCTGGGCAACAGCGGCGGGCCGCTCATCGACGCCAGGGGCCAGGTGGTGGGCATCAACGCCGCCGTGAGCGCCCGTGGGACCAGCATCGGCTTCGCCGTGCCTATCAACCGCGCGCGGGCGATCCTGCCGGCGCTGCTGGAGACGGGGCGCGTGTCGCGCGGCTACCTCGGCGTCACGGTCCGGCCGCTGAGCGACGACCTGCGGCGATCGCTCGGGCTGACCCTGCACCGCGGTGCCCTGGTGCAGGACGTGGCCCAGGGATCCCCGGCGGCCCGGGCCGGCATCCGTGCCTACGACGTGCTGCAGGACGTGGCGGACGAGCCGGTCACCACTGACGACGCGCTGGTGGCCGCCATGGCCGTCCGGCCGCCAGGCTCGGCTGTCTCCGTGCATCTGGTGCGGGACGGCCGGCCGGTCCGTCTCACGGCAAAGCTGGCCGAGCGGCCGGGTGGGGTGCCCGTGCGCGACGCGTCGCGGAGGAGGCCTGCCCGCCTGGGCCTGCGCGGGCCGGCCCTGGGGCTGTTCGTGCGCGATCTCGACGGGGAGTTCCGGATGCGATACCGGGTGCCAGACGCGGATCAGGGCGTCGTCGTCTCGAAGGTCGAGCCGCTCAGCCCGGCGGCCGATGCGGCGATTGCCCGTGGGCACCTCGTGCTCGAGATCAATCGGCGGCCCACGCCCACCGTGGAGGACTACCGCCGCGAGGTGGCGGACGCGGCACCGGGCGACGTCCTCGCCTTCTACCTCTTCGATCCGGACGAGCAGCGGCATGAGCTCCGCACGGTCCGCGTGGAGCCCTAGTGTCCAAGGCCCGCATCCTGGTCATTGACGACGAAGCCGCCATCCGCGAGTCGCTGAAGATGATCCTGGAGTACGAGCACTACGAATTCGGCGGTGCCGCCAGCGGCCCGGACGGCCTGGCGCAGATCGGGCGGGAGCGGCCCGACGCCGTGCTCCTCGACATCCGGATGCCCGGCATGGACGGCCTCGACGTCCTGCGGGCCATTCGTGGCCAGGACGCCGCCCTGCCCGTGATCGTCATCTCGGGCCACGGGACCAACGACACGATCGTCGAGGCGATGAAGCAGGGCGCGACCGACTATCTCGATAAGCCGCTGAATACCGAGCGCGTCCTGGTGCGTCTGGCCAATGCCCTGCGGTCATCCGCGCTTGGGCGGGAGAACGACGAACTGCGTCTGGCCATGGAGGCGCGTTACGAGATTGTGGGCGAGAGCCCCGGGATCCGTCAGGTGCTCGAGGTGGTGGCCAGGGCGGCGCCGACCAACGCCACGGCGCTGCTGCTGGGCGAGAGCGGTGTGGGCAAGGAACTGGTGGCGCGGGCCATTCACCGGAACAGCCCGCGGGCCGCGCAGCGCTTCGTGCAGGTGAACTGCGCGGCGATCCCCGAGGAGCTGATTGAGAGCGAGCTGTTCGGCCACGAGAAGGGCTCCTTCACCGGGGCCTCCGAGAAGCAGATCGGCAAGTTCGAGCAGGCCGACCGCGGCACGATCTTCCTGGACGAAGTGGGCGACATGAGCCCCAAGACGCAGGCCAAGGTTCTCCGCGTGCTCCAGGAGCAGGAGGTGGAGCGCCTCGGGTCCACCCGCACCATCAAGGTGGACGTCCGCGTGGTGGCCGCCACGAACAAGGACCTGGAGGCCGCCATCGAGCGGGGCGAGTTCCGGGAGGACCTCTACTTCCGCCTGAACGTCATCCCGATTCGCGTGCCCCCGTTGCGGGAGCGGGCCGGGGACATCCCGGCGCTCATCGCTCACTTCGCGAAGCGGCTTTCGGCCGAACACAACCGGCGGCCGCTGCGGTTCGACCCGCGCGCCCTGGAGGCGCTCCAGCGCTACCGCTGGCGTGGGAACATCCGCGAGCTGCGCAATGCCGTCGAGCGGCTGCTCATCATGGCGCCGGGCGACACGATCCGCGTGGAGGACCTGCCGGCCGAGTTCCGGGGTAGTGTCGCGGCCCCGGTGACGGGCGCACCGGCCGTGGGCAGCGTGGCGGAGGCCGCGCCGGAGGCGTCCACCTTGCGGGAGTTCAAGGACGCCGCCGAGCGGGCGTTCCTCGTCCGCAAGCTCCGCGAACACCAGTGGAACATCTCCAGGACCGCGGATGTCATCGACACGCCGCGCAGCAACCTCTACAAGAAGCTGGAGCAGTTTGGCATTTCGCAGGAGACCGACGGGGCGCCGGTGCCATAATTGGCCGTCGCAGTCGGCCGGACGACCGCCGGTTCCGGTACACGGGAGGACGGAGGA
>JAYQOZ010000243.1:2558-4164 GCA_038145035.1 Gemmatimonadaceae bacterium
GCGCCCGACAGGGTGGGTTGGCCGGAGCCCGAATGGCCGGAGCGGGAGGAAAGTCCGAACTCCGGAGGGCAGTGCGCCGGGTAACGCCCGGGCAGAGCAATCTGACGGAAAGTGGCACAGAAAAGATACCGCCCGGGTGGGGAGGGCTCAAACCCGTCTCACGTGGGTAAGGGTGAAAAGGTGCGGTAAGAGCGCACCGCGCCCGTGGCAACACGGGTGGCAGGCCAAACCCCGCACGGAGCAAGACCAAATAGGGTGGCGTTATGAGGACGGCCCGTCCCAGGCCACCGGGTAGGTCGCTGGACCCCACGAGCGATCGTGGGGCTAGAGGAATGGTCGTCTCCTCCGCGCGGTGCCTTCGGGTGCCGCGCCGGGGGAACAGAATTCGGCTTACAGGCCGGCTGCGGCACTTCATCACCATGACCAGACACCTTCGCGCGCTCGTGATCCTCGCCGCGGGCGCGGCGCTCGCCGTCACCAGCCTCGGCGCCCAGCAGGGCGGCGGGGCCCAGAGCCGCGGCGCGTTGGGCAGCCGGCCCGGCGCCAACCGGGATCCGCAGCTGCCCGTCCCCTCCATCACGGACTACAAGCCGCGCTCGACGCTGGTGACGGCGGAGCATCCGGTGCCGCGGGCGAAGTTCCCCGTCATCGACATCCACAGCCACCAGCCGTCGCCCATCTCGACCGCGCAGTTCGACACGCTCGTGCGGTCCATGGACCCGCTGAACCTCCAGGTGCTGGTGAACGCCTCCGGGGCGTCGGGCGACCGCCTGGTGCAGGCCGTGGCCGCCATCAAGGCCAGCCCGCATGCGAACCGGATGGTGATGTTCTCCAACATGAACTTCACCAACGTCGGGCCCGGGTCCGGCGCGAAGTACGCCGCGCAGCTCGAGGCCGATGTGAAGGCGGGCGCCGTGGGCCTCGGCGAGATCATGAAGAACTTCGGCCTGCGGTCCACGCGGGCGGATGGCTCCCGCCTGAAGGTGGACGACCCGGAACTGGATCCCGTGTGGCAGACAGCCGCGCGCCTGAAGATCCCCGTGCTCATCCACACCGGGGAACCGCAGGAGTTCTTCCAGCCCATCGACCTGAACAACGAGCGCTGGCTGGAGCTGGCCATCTATCCGAACCGCCGCGTGCCGGCGGGGGAGTTCCCGGCCTTCAACGCGCTGATGGCCGAGCGGGACAACCTGTTCCGCAGGCACCCGAAGACGACGTTTGTGGCCGCGCACTTCGGCTGGCACGCCAATGACCTCGGACGGCTGGGCCGGATGCTGGACGCGATGCCGAACGTCTATGTGGAGACCGGCGCCATCCTCGCGGAGCTGGGTCGCCAGCCGCGCGCCGCGCACGACTTCTTCGTGAAGTACCAGGACCGCGTGATCTTCGGGAAGGACAGCTATCAGCCGGAGGAGTTCCCGTACTTCTGGCGGACCTTCGAGACCACCGACGAGTACTTCGACTACTACCGCGACTACCACGCCTTCTGGAAGATCTACGGCATGGGCCTGCCGGACGGCGTGCTCAGGAAGCTCTACTACGAGAACGCCCTGCGCCTGATGCCGGCCGTCCCACGCACCGGGTTTCCGCGCTAGGCGTGCACATC
>JAYQOZ010000244.1:0-4160 GCA_038145035.1 Gemmatimonadaceae bacterium
GGGGCGTGCGCTCCGACGTGGGGGCGCAGCCGCCGCTGTCCAACGACGTGGAGCGCCAGGCCGGCCTGGACCTGAAGTACGGCCTGACCAAGGGACTGACGCTGGACCTCAGCGTGAACACGGACTTCGCCCAGGTCGAGGTGGATGAACAGCAGGTGAACCTGACGCGTTTCAATCTCTTCTTTCCGGAAAAGCGCGAGTTCTTCCTGGAGGGCCGGGGCATCTTCGAGTTCGGCCGCCCGAACTTCACCCGCGGCAGCGTACCGACCGGCGGCATCGTACCGGAGCTGTTCTTCACGCGTCAGATCGGCCTCAACCGGGGTCGCGTCATCCCGATCATCGCCGGCGGCCGGGTCACGGGCCGCGTGGGCGGCACTACCATCGGCGCCCTGACGATGCAGACCGATGCCGAGCCGGTCTCCGCCACGCCCGGCACCAATTTCACCGTGGTCCGGGTCCGCCAGGACATCCTCCGCCGGAGCAGCATCGGGGCGATGGTCACGTCCCGCTCGGAGTCGCTGCGCGCACCCGGCCACGCCAACGTGACGGTGGGCCTGGACGGGGCCTTCTCGTTCGTGAACTCCCTGACCCTGAACGGGGTCTACATGCGCTCCCGGCCGCCGGGGCTCGCGGGCGGGGAGAGCAGCTCCCAGGGGCGGGCCGAGTGGAACGCGGACCGCTACGGGTTCGAGCTGAACCACCTGTTCGTCGGCGACGCCTTCAACCCGGAGGTGGGCTTCGTGCAGCGGCCCAACATCCGCCGCACGCTGGCCTCCGCCCGGTTCAGCCCGCGGGTCCGCCGCCCGGGCTCCTCGGTCAGGCAGGTCTTTGTCGAGGGCACCATCGAGCACATCCGCAACACGGCCGGGGAACTGGTGACACGCGTGGACGAGCTGAGCTTCACCACCGAGTTCCACCGGGGCGACCGGCTGTTTGCCAGCGCGTCGCGCACGCACGACCGGCTCTTCGTCCCTTTCCGCCTGGCCGGCGGGCCGGCGATCGCGCCGGGGGCCTACGACTTCCAGGCCGTCAACGGCGGCTACGCCTTCGGGACCCAGCGGAAGGTGGCCGGGACGGTGAGCGTCAGCCGGGGCACCTTCTACGACGGGGACCAGACCTCGCTGACCGTGTCGGGCGGCCGCCTGCAGGTGACGCCCCGGTTTTCAGTGGAGCCGAGCCTCGCGCTGAACTGGTTCCGCTTTCCGGCCGTGGACTACACAACACGGGTGGTCCGCAGCCGCGTCAACTACACGTTCACGCCGCGGATGTTCGTCAGCGGGCTCCTGCAGTACAACTCCACGGCCAGGAGCCTCAGCAGCAACGTCCGCTGGCGCTGGGAGTACATCCCGGGCAGCGAGCTGTTCGTCGTCTACACCGACGAACGGGCCGTGGACCTGCCGCGCGCGGCCTCGGGCCGGCTGCTCAACCGCGGCCTGGTCGTGAAGCTCAACCGGCTCCTGCGCTACTGACGGGTCCCTACCGGCCCACCGGCTCGTAGCCGAGGTTCGGCGTCAGCCAGCGCTCCGCCTCCTCGACCGGGATGCCCTTGCGCAGCGCGTAGTCCTCAACCTGGTCGCGCCCGACCCGGCCGACGGTGAAGTACTTGGCGTCCGGGTGGGCGAGGTACAGGCCGCTGACGGCCGCCGCGGGCATCATCGCGCACGTCTCGGTCAGGCTCATGCCTACGCGCGCCGGGTCCAGCAGGGCGAAGAGCTTCCGCTTCTCGCTGTGGTCGGGGCAGGCCGGATAGCCGAAGGCCGGGCGGATGCCGCGGTACCGCTCCTCGATGAGGTCCTCGTTGCTGAGCCGCTCGTCGGCACCGTACCCGAGGTCCCGCCGGGCCTGGGCGTGGAGGTACTCGGCAAAGGCCTCCGCCAGGCGGTCGGCGAGTGCCTTCACGATGATGGCGGAGTAGTCGTCGTTCGCCTGGACGTACTCGGCCGCCAGGGCATCCGCGCCCAGGCCCGCGGTCACGGCGAAGGCGCCGACCACGTCGGCCCGGCCGGTGGCGCGTGGCGCCACGAAGTCGGCGAGCGAGCGGTACGGCTGGCCGTCGCCGACCTGCTCCTGCTGGCGCAGCATGCTGAAGCGGACCAGTTCCGCGGCCGGGTCCAGGCGCCCGGTGGCCGGGTCGTAGAGCACGATGTCGCCGCCGTCGCTCTGCGCGGGCCAGAAGCCGTAGACGCCCCTGGCCGTGAGCGCCTTCTGCGTCACGATCCGGTCCAGCAGGACGCGGGCATGCTCGTAGAGGTCCACCGCCGCCGGGCCGTACTGCGGGTGGGTCAGGATGGCCGGGAAGGTGCCCTTCAGGTCCCAGGCCGCGAAGAAGAACGTCCAGTCGATGAAGGGAATCAGTTCCTCGACGGGGACGTCCAGCACCCGGGTTCCCGTGAAGGCCGGCGTCGGCAACTCCACGTCCGTCCAGGGCAGGTGTACCGCCCGGGCGCAGGCCTCCGCATACGGCACGATGGGGCGGCGCTTCAGGGCCCCGTGCTGGGTGCGCAGGCGCTCCTGCTCGGCGCGGTTGGCCCGGTCGAAGGCCGGCCGTGCGGTGGGGTTGATGAGGTTCGACACGGTGTCGACGGCCCGCGAGGCGTCGAGCACGTGCACGACCGGGGCGTCGTAGTCCGGCGCGATCTTGACGGCCGTGTGCGCCTTGCTCGTTGTGGCGCCGCCGATGGCCAGGGGCAGCGAGAGGCCGCGCCGCTGCATCTCGCGGGCGACGAAGACCATCTCGTCCAGCGAGGGCGTGATGAGGCCGCTGAGGCCGATGAGGTCCACCTGCTCACGGACCGCGGTCTCCAGGATCGTGTCGGCCGTCACCATGACGCCGAGGTCGATGACCTCGTAGTTGTTGCAGCCGAGGACCACGCCGACGATGTTCTTGCCGATGTCGTGCACGTCACCCTTGACGGTGGCCAGCAGCACCTTGCCCTGCGACCGCGCCGCACTGCCCGCGGCCTGCCGTTCCTCCTCCATGAAGGGGAGCAGGTGTGCGACGGCCCGCTTCATCGCCCGGGCGCTCTTGACGACCTGCGGCAGGAACATCTTGCCGGCACCGAAGAGGTCTCCCACCACCTTCATGCCGTCCATCAGGGGGCCTTCGATGACGTCGAGCGGGCGGGGCAGGGCCTGCCGTGCCTCCTCGACGTCCGCCTCGATGAAGTCCACCACGCCGTGCACCAGCGCGTGGGTCAGGCGCTCGCCGACCGTGCCGCTCCGCCAGGCCAGGTCCTGCTCGGCCCGCTTTGCCGTGCCCTTCACGGTGGCCGCGAACTGCACCATCCGCTCGGGGGCGTCCGGGCGGCGGTTGAAGAGGATGTCCTCGACCCGCTCGAGGAGGTCGGCCGGGATGTCCTCGTAG
Source organism: Gemmatimonadaceae bacterium (assembly GCA_038145035.1). Classification (GTDB taxonomy): domain Bacteria; phylum Gemmatimonadota; class Gemmatimonadetes; order Gemmatimonadales; family Gemmatimonadaceae; genus Pseudogemmatithrix. The sequence goes on from JAYQOZ010000244.1 coordinate 3,365, forward strand.
ACGGCCAGCTGCCCCGCGTTGACGATGCCCATGTCGAGGCCGGCCTTGATGGCGTGGAACAGGAAGGCCGCGTGGATGGCCTCCCGCACCACGTCGTTGCCGCGGAACGAGAACGACAGGTTGGAGATGCCGCCGCTGACGTGCACGCCCGGACAGGTGGCCTTGATCTGCCGAGTGGCCTCGATGAAGTTGATCGCGTAGTCGTTGTGCTCCTCGAGTCCGGTCGCGATGGCCAGGACGTTCGGGTCGAAGATGATGTCCTCGGGGGCGAAGCCGGCCTTCTCGGTGAGCAGGTGATAGGCCCGCTGGCAGATGGCCACCTTGCGCGCGATCGTGTCCGCCTGCCCCTGCTCGTCGAAGGCCATCACGACGGCCGCCGCGCCGAACCGGCGGATGATGGCGGCCTTCTGCAGGAAGTCCCCCTCACCCTCCTTGAGGCTGACCGAGTTGACGATGCCCTTCCCCTGGATGCACCGGAGGCCGGCCTCGATGACGGACCACTTCGAACTGTCCACCATGATCGGGATGCGGGCGATCTCCGGCTCGGTGGCGATGAGGTTCAGGAACGTCGTCATCGCCTGCTCGGAGTCGAGCATGCCCTCGTCCATGTTGACGTCCAGCACGTTGGCGCCGCCGCGGACCTGGTCGAGGGCCACCTCGGCCGCCGCGCCGAAGTCGCCGGCGGTGATGAGCTTGGCGAAGCGGCGCGACCCGGTCACGTTGGTGCGCTCGCCGACCATGATGAAGTTGCTGTCGGGACGGATCGTCAGCGTCTCGAGGCCGGAGAGGACGGTGT
>JAYQOZ010000245.1:0-2307 GCA_038145035.1 Gemmatimonadaceae bacterium
CCCATGCCCACCGCGTCCGTGGCGATCTGTGATTCATCGATGCTCGAGAGCTTCGAGAGCCGCTGCGTGAGGTGGCCGAGGCGCGCCTGCACGAACTGCTGCCGCTCCAGCGCCGCCTTGTACTCCGAGTTCTCGCGCAGGTCGCCGAGTTCGACGGCCTTCCGGATCTCGTTGGGCAGCGTGACGTTCAGTTCGTAGCGGAGCTTCTCCGCCTCATCGGTGAGCTTCTGCTTCAGCGCCTCGATCACGGGGCGTCCCTCGGGTAGAAGTGCGGGAGGACGAAACGACCGACGCCCGACCGAAAAATGGCCGGGCGCCGGCGTGTCCTGACCCGTGTATTGTATCGGACCGACCGCGGCCCGGCAATCGGCGGAACCCGTAGCGCCACCCAGCGTCCGCCCTCAGCCGCGCGTAATTTCACGGCTGACCTCCGGCCTTTCCCCCGGCATCGCGGGTATTCCGACCTATGCAGCACACGACACTCCGACTTGCCGCGGCGCTTGCCGCCCTGCTCCCCTCGGCTGCTCTCGCGCAGGTGCGCGCCGACACCAGCTCGCTCACGGCGCGCCTTGGCGTGGACACCATCTCCGTCGAGCGCATCATCCGCACGCCGACCAGCATCCAGACCGAGCTCGTCACGCGCTCGCCGAGGACCACGCTGCAGCGCCACGCCGCGGCCTTCGACGCCGCCGGCCAGCTCACCCAGCTGTCGGTCCACGTGCTGAATCCGACCAGCGGCGCGGCGGAGCGTACCACCACCTATCGTCGCCACGGCGACTCCCTGCACATCGAGGACGTCGCCGGCGAGCGTCGCAGCTCCCGCATGGTGGCCGCGCCAGCCGAGTGGCTCCCGTTCATTGACCTGGTGCACTGGCCCTTCGACGTGGCCCTGCGCCGCCTCCGCGCGAGCGGCAGCACGCAGGTCGATGCGCCGATGCTCAGCGGCTCGCGCCTCTCGGGCTTCCCGCTGGCGCTCATCGGCCCGGACTCCGCGACCGTCACGCACCCGACACGAGGCACGATGCGCCTCACGGTGCTGCCCGACGGCAGCATCCGCACGCTCGACGCCGGCGCGACCACGCGCGCCCTGATCGTCACGCGGGCCGGCAATGCCGACATGCCGGCGCTCGCCCGGGGCTTCGCGGCCCGCGATGCCGCCGGCCGCGGCGTCGGTGAACTCTCCGGGCGCGGCGGCGGCAAGACGACCGTCCTCGGCGCCACCATCACGCTGGACTATGGCGTCCCGATGAAGCGCGGCCGCGAGATCTGGGGTGCGCTCGTGCGCTACGGCCAGCTCTGGCGCACCGGCGCCAACCGCGCCACGCATTTCTCCACCGACCACACGCTGCGCTTCGGCGACCTCGTCGTCCCGGCCGGTGACTACACGCTGTACTCGATTCCTGCCGCGGACGGCGGCCTGCTGATCATCAACCGGCAGACCGGCCAGAACGGCCAGCAGTACGACGAGGCCCGCGACCTTGGCCGCGTCCGCCTCACGCCGCGCCCGCTCGGCGCGGTGGTCGAACCGTTCACCATCGAGGTGCGCGAGGAGAACGGCCGCGGCATCCTCGCCCTCAAGTGGGACCGTACCGAACTCGTCGCGCCTTTCACCGTGGAGCGCCCGTAATGCGTGGCCGGCTGCTGCTGCTCTTCCTGGCCCTGGTGGCCGCACCTGTGGTCGCCGCCGAGGCGCAGAACCGCGTCCCGTTGCCGTCGGAAGCCGCCATTCCGGTGGACTGGCGCCTGCTCGGCCAGCTCGACTTCGAGCGCGGCGTCGCCCCGGATTCGCTGAAGCGCCTCGACGGCCACAAGGTGAGCGTTCCGGGCTTCATCGTGCCGCTCGACGACGCCACCGAGGAGGGCGCAGAGTTCCTGCTGGTGCCGTACTACGGCGCCTGCGTGCACACGCCGCCGCCCCCGCCGAACCAGATGGCCTTCGTCACGATGACCGGCAACAAGTCGGTGAAGCTGGCCCTGTTTGACGCCGTCTGGCTCGACGGCACGCTGCGCATCACGAACTACGAAAGCCCCTACGGCAGCGTCGGCTTCACGATCGAAGGGCAGTCCATGCGTCCGTACACCGGGAAGTGAGCGCGCCCGCCGCGACGGTTTCCGCGGCCGTGGAGCTGCAGGACGTCCGCTTCCGGTATCGCAGCGGACCGGACGTCCTCGACATTCCGGCCCTGCGCGTGATGCGCGGCGAACTGCTGTTCCTGCACGGGCCCAGCGGCAGCGGCAAGACGACGCTGCTCGGATTGCTCGCCGGCGTGCTGGTGCCCACGGACGGCCAGCTGACGGTCCTGGGTG
>JAYQOZ010000245.1:2317-4127 GCA_038145035.1 Gemmatimonadaceae bacterium
TGATCGCTGCCGCGCCGCGCACTTGGGCTCCGTATTCCACATGTTAAACCTAATCCCGAACCTCACGGTGCAGGACAACATCCTGCTGCCGCCGCGGCTGTCGAAGGCGCGGCGCGCGCGGCTGGCTGGCGCGGACGCAGCGGCTGAGGCCGCGAGACTCGCGGAGCGACTCGAGCTGCACGGCCTGCTGGACCAGCCCGTGACCGCCCTCTCGGTGGGTCAGCAGCAGCGCGTCGCCGTGGCGCGCGCGCTCATCGGCAGTCCCGAACTCATCGTCTGCGACGAGCCCACCTCGGCACTCGACGCCGACCGGCGCGACCGCTTCCTTGAACTGCTGTTTGCATCGGTACAGGCCAGCTCGGCTACACTGGTCTTCGTGAGTCACGACCTCTCGCTGGCCGAGCGCTTCGGGCGCAGCGTGAGTCTGCCCCAGGTGAATCGCGCTGCGCTCGCGACGGTGGGGGCCGCCTGATGTTCCTTGTCGGTCTCGCGCTGCGCTCGCTCCGCGCCCGACTCGTCATCTCGCTGCTCACCGTCGCGAGCATCGCCCTGTCGGTCGCGCTACTCGTTGGCATTGAGCACGTGCGCAGCGGCGTACGCGAGAGCTTTGCGGGCACCATCCGCGGCACGGATCTCATCGTCGGGGCCCGCGGCGGCACCACGCAGGTGCTGCTGAGCACCGTGTTCGGGATGGCGGCGCCCTCGGGGAGCATTCAGTGGAGCACCTACGAGCGCTGGTCGCAGCACCCGGCCGTGGCCTGGACCATCCCCTACGCCCTCGGGGACTCACACCGAGGGTTCAGGGTCATCGGCACGACTGCCGATTTCTTCGAGCGCTACCGCTTCCGCGACCGCCAGGTCGAGTTTGCGGCCGGCCGTGCACCCGAACGCATCGACGATGTGGTCATCGGCCACGAGGTCGCGGAGCGGCTTGGCTACGTGATCGACGGCGAGGTGGTGCTGGCGCACGGCGTGGGCGAGGTCTCATTCGCCCAGCACGAGGTGCATCCGTTCCGCATCCGCGGCATCATCGCGCGGACGTCCACGCCCATCGACCGCGCCCTCTACGTGACGCTCGATGGCCTCACCGCGATGCACGCCGACGAACTCGAGCGCGGTGGCATTGCGATGGGCCCTCCGCAGGAGGCGTCCGAGGGGCCGGCGCCCATCACGGCGTTCCTGGTCGGCACCAAGAACCGCTTCGAGACGCTGCGGCTCCAGCGTGAGATGAACGAGGATCGCAGCGAACCGCTCACCGCGATCATTCCCGGCGTGGCGCTGGCCCAGCTCTGGCAGACCGTCGGCAACGCCGAGGCGGCGATGCGTCTGGTGGCCATCTTCACGCTGCTGGTGGGACTGATCGGCATGTGCGTGGCACTCTACGCGTCGCTCGAGTCGCGCCGCCGAGAGATGGCGATCCTGCGTGCCGTGGGCGCCGGCCCGCGCACCATCGTGGCGCTGCTGGTGGCCGAGTCGACGCTGCTCGCGACGGCCGGCGCGGCGGTTGGCGTCGCGCTCGTCTACACGCTCATCGCCGCGGCGAGCAGCCCGGTTGAGGCCCGCTACGGCCTCGCACTCGGGATGCGGCCGCTGGGCTCCGTTGAATGGCTGTTCCTGGCGCTGGTCGTCAGCGCCGGCACACTCGTCGGCGTTATCCCGGCGTGGAAGGCGTACCGCTCGTCGCTGGCCGACGGGCTGTCGGTGAAGGTGTAGCTCGTTCGCAGGACCACTTCCCTTCTCAACAGGAGTCTTCCGTGCTGCTCCGTTCCGCCCTCCTTCTCGCGCTGGTCGCGCCGGCACTCGCCGCGCA
>JAYQOZ010000246.1:0-4113 GCA_038145035.1 Gemmatimonadaceae bacterium
GGTGTGATGGCGGCGCCGTCAGCGCCGGCGTCCACGGCGCCCCCAGCGCCCCCAGCGCCCCCAGCCGCACCGGCAGCCGACGCGCTCGCGGCGCTCCAAGCGCGCACGCCGCTGCCCGCGCCGGCATTTCCGCCGCTTCCGCGTGACTGGATGTTCGATCCAAACGCCCGCGAGGATGGCAAGGAGGCGCTGCGGGCCTGGCGCGAGGAGACCCGTCGCTGGCGCGAGCAGGTGCGCGGCAAGTCACGCCTGCAGCGCGACGACCTCCGGCAGGCCGCGATCCAGCTCAATCAGCTGCAGCTGCAGCAGCATTCGCCCGAGGTACGGATTGCCGCTGTACGGCGCCGCATCGGGGCGGGCGCGGTCACGATCGGCTTGCTGGGCGTGGTCAATGCGATCACGAGTCCGATGTTTCCGTGGGTGTTGTTTCCCGCCATCGGCATCGGCTATGGGATCCTGCGACGCATGGCTGAGCTCTGGGCGGACGGCATTCCCCTGCGGCGTATCTGGCAGGGCGGGGGGGGGGGGGGGATGAGCAGCCACTGCGGCGGCTCGTGGCCAAGCGGCGGGCGCCGCCGGCGGCGACGGCAGCCGAGGCGGTGCTGGATGCGGTGCCGCGTGACGTGCTCGAGGGTCCCCACGGCGGGGCGATCCGCGACGCCTTTGCGGCGCGCTCGCAGATCCGGTCGCTGCTGGCGCGACTGCCGGAGCAGGACCGCGCCCTGTTGCCGGAGATCCAGCCGACGGTCGAGGCGCTGATCGAGCGCACGCGGACGCTGGCGGTGGCGCTGCACGCGCTCGACACCGATGCCTCCCCCGACGCGCTGGTGAGGCTCGAGACGCGGATTGCGCAGACGGAGGGGCTGCCCGAGGACACGCCGGAGCGCGCGCGACGGCTGGAACTGCTGCAGCGCCAGCGCGCCACGCTCACCGATCTCGCCGTGCGTCGGATCACGCTCGCGCAGCAGCTGGAGCAGGCGGTGCTGCTGCTCGACACCATGCGGCTGGACCTGATGAAGCTGCGGAGTTCGGGCGTGCAGGCGCGGCTGGATGACGAGCGCGACCTCACGTCGGAGATGCGGGCCTTGGCCCGCGACGTGGAGCGCGTGACTGAGGCGGTGGACGAGTCGCGGGGCGAGGGTCCGGGCCGGGGCTGACGCCTCAGCCTCGCATCGCCGCCGGCGCAAGGACCGGGGCAGCGGCGAAAACGGTTTCGCGGGCTAGGCCGCGTGGGGCGTGAGCAGGCGTTCGAGGGCGCGCGGAAGGGCATCCGGTTGATCTTCCGGGACGAAGTGCGCGGCGCCGGGGATGATCTCGAAGCTCGAGCCCCGCAGTGCCTCGTGCAGCCGCTGACCGAGCGCGACGGGATAGAAGGGATCCTCGGCGCCCCAGATCACGGTGGCGGGCAGGTCGAGTTCGCCGAGGCGGGCCGACCAGGCCTGGGTGTCGCAGCGGCGTTGGGCCGCGAGCTGCGCCGCGAGCTGTTCGCGCCCTGTCCCGCTGGCGAAGGGGCGCAGGCCGGTGTCGAGGGTGAGATGTGCGCGGTCGGGATCCACGAACCCGCGGCGCACCGACCCGTGCACCAGCCCGGCGAGCAGGCCGGTCGGCGCGACGCGGGTGAGCGGACCGAGGGCGTGGGCCAGTCGAGCGACGCGCGGCCGCAGCCCGAAGCCCGCCGAGCTGATGAGTGCAAGGCCGGCGACGCGTTCGGGCCACTGCACCGCGAAGGCCTGCGCGACTCCTCCGCCGAGCCCATGACCGACCACGTACGCGCGTGACACGCCCAGGTCGTCCAGGAGCGCGTGCAGCGCCCGCGCATGCGAGGCGCAGGTCGGCTCTTCATCCGCCGGAGGCTCGCTGCGGCCGAATCCCGGCAGGTCGAGCACAATCAGCCGGTGCCCCTCTGGGAAATCGCGCGCGACGGCGTGCCAGAGCCGGGACGATGTGGGGAAACCGTGGATCAGAACGACCGGAGCCCCAGCCCCGCGGGTGCCCGCGGCGTAGTAATAGAGCCTTCGACCGCCGACATCGACGAACTCTCCGCGCATGCGGTCAATCTGGCGCTTTGCGCGGAAAATGGTATCCTATACGCGCCCTTGGACCTGAACAGTCGGTCCAAGCGCTCATCACATTGTCCCACAACGTCTTAGCCAAGGTCCTCGCTTGACCATCCCAATCATCACGCCGACGTCCATATTTGCACCTCCTCCGCCACCGGAGAAGGAAGTGGCTTTTCCGCTGGAGTGGCTGCTCAGCAACGCGTCGGCGCCGATTCAATATCGCGCCATGAAGGACGTTGCGAAGCTTTCCGGGGACCTCGGTACTAACCGCGAATTGCTCCCGATGAGCTATCGGCCGGCGCTCGAACTCGCCATCCAGGCCAATGTGGACGGCATCTGGAACGCCTCGATGCTGTCCCTTCCCTCCCAGCGCTCGGAGCATTTCGAGGGCATCGGGACGATTCCCGCCTTCCGGCGGCTGATTGAGTGTGGCTGGGACAAGGATGCCCCGCCAATCGTGCACAGCAAGCGGGTGCTCTTCCGGCTGCTCGCCGAGGATGACGATCCGGCGCAGCTCTACGAGCTGCTGCCCTCGCGTGGGAAGCGCGAGGAGGAGTTCCTGCACGCCCAGCGGCAGCTGCTGCGCGAGGCGGCAGCCGCTGCGCTGGCGGCGGCGGGTTTCGAGGCTGATCCGCGCCTGCGAGGGCTGGCCCGCCGCACCATCGAACGGATTGCGGACTTCCTGCGGTCGCCGTTGGCCGACAAGCCGTGGATCCGCGTGGGCAACAAGCAGGTGCTGCATCCGGATGCCTTCCCGCCGTCGATCTACGCGCTGCATCTGATCGCGCACATGCCGCTGTTCCAGAGCGAGCACTACGAGGCAATGGAGTTGCTGTACGCGTACCTCTCCCAGCCCCTGCCGCGGCAGGATGCGGTGCAGCAGGTCGGGACGCAGCTGCTGCCGCTGCCCTATGCCGTGCTGGGCGACCATCTCCCGCACCGGAACGCGGTGGAAGCCGACGTACCGAAGGCCATTGCCTGGCTGGAGCTGATGGCGCGCCTGGGCTTCCTGCGGCGCAACGAGACCTGGTCGAAGATGTTCGAACGCTTTGTGGACGACTGCGGGCGCGACGGCGTGTGGCACCCACACAAGGGCCTCGCGATGCCAAAGAGCAGCGATCCGTACGTGTGGCCGATGTTCCCGCTCGAGGTCACGCATGGCGGCGACGAGCGCTGGTGCGACCTCACATTCCGCATCGGGCTGATCGCCCGGTTGTCGGGACGCGAGATCACGCTGATTTGACCGACCGGCTCCCTCCGTCGGAGTGGTTTCCGGCGGGAGTTGCGGACATCGCGGTCCGTCGGGTGGCGCTCGCGTCGGGGCCTGGCCTGCGCCTGCTCGAGGCCGGGCCCGCGGACGGGCCTGCGGTACTGCTGCTGCACGGCTGGGCGGTGAGCGCGTATCTCTGGCGGCACAACATCCGCCCGCTGGCCGCGGCCGGGTTTCGCGTGCTGGCGCCGGACCTGCCGGGGCACGGACTCTCGGACGCACCGGAGGGGAGCGGCGCCTACACGCTCTCGCGGATGTCGCGGTACGTGCGTGACCTCCTCGACGTGCTGTCGCTGGACGCGGTGGCCATCGCGGCGCAGTCGATGGGCGGCAAGGTGGCAGTGCAGGTGGCGCTGGAGGAGCCGGCGCGCGTACGGCGCCTGTCGCTGTTCGGGCCGGTGGGCTTCGGGATGATTCCGCCCTGGCGGATGCTGTTGCCCGTGATTCCGGCGCCGCCCGGCGAACTGCTGTCAATGTTCTTCCCGCGTGCGCTGATCAGCTTCGTGCAGCATCGCGTGTACGGCAAGCTGGGATGCTTCAACGAGCGCGATATCGACGAGTACTGGGCGCCGACGCAGTTTCCGGCAGTGGTGCGCGCGCAGTTCCAGATGCTGAAGGAATTCCACTGGGGACTCTGGGACGAGGCCACGCTCTCGCGGCTCCACGCGCCGACGCACGTGGTCTTCGGGACGCGGGACCGCACGGTGCGGCCGCGGCACGCGGAACGCGTGGCCGCGGCCCTGCCCGCGGGCCGGCTGACGTGGGGGGAGGCTGGGGGGCACG
>JAYQOZ010000247.1:0-4113 GCA_038145035.1 Gemmatimonadaceae bacterium
CTCTTCGACGACTGGGCCGAGATGCACGCGCGCTACAGCCGGGCCATCTATCCGGCCTGGTTCCACGACCCGAGTGCGATGCTGGCGCCGCCGCCGCTGGCCATCAGCGTCACCGGCGCCGCGGTGGCCGCGCGGCTGCGACGCGAGGGCTACGACTGGCGACAGACGCTCATCAAGGTTGGCGCACCGGTGCTGCTGGTCCACGGGGTGTACGACTGCGTCCCCCCGTCGGAAGCCGACGCGCTGGCGCGGCTGATCCCGCGCGCACACGTGCTGCAGGTGCCCGACTGCGGACACATGCCGTTCTTCGAATGGCCGGCCATGGTGTTCGAGGCCGCGTTGCGCTTCCTGGACGCGTAGTGCCGCCCCGCGCAGGCCGCGCCCTGCTGCGTGCGATCTTCGTGATCGCGGCGGTTGGCCTGGGTGTCACGCTGGGGCGGCGACGCGAGGCGAACGCACCGGAACGCAGCCCTGGGCCCGACCCCGCCCTCGCCGTTGCCAGCAGCGCGATGGCGGACTCGCTGGCGCTGCTTGGCGCACCCGACATCGCGACGCCGGACGATGCCATCGCCGTCGCGAGCGGTTTGCCGGCGCCGGTGCGGGACTCGGCCCGCGTTGCCTTCGTGCTCGATGCGCGTGGCCCCGGGACCTACGTCCCCGAACTGCTCGCCGCCCGCGATGGCTGGAACTTCCGCTGGCCGGACCGCACGGGCGATCCCCTGCGCATCTGGGTGCAGACGGCGAGCGGCGCCAGCTGGGACGATGCCTTCCCTGCGCTCGTGCGTGAGGGATTCTCGGCCTGGGAGGGACTCGGCCTCCCGCTGCTCCTCACGGTCGTGCTCGATTCCTCGCGCGCCGAGGTGCTGGTGACCTGGGTCGATCGGTTTCCGGATCGCATGACCGGACGCACGATGTGGCGGCACGACCAAAATGGCTGGATCGTCGGTGGCACGCTTGAGCTCGCGCTGCAGCTTCCCGATGGCCGTCCGGTGACCCGCGACGGCATACGCGCCATCGCGCGGCACGAGGTGGGACACCTGCTCGGGCTCGATCATCCCCGGGATACGACCAGCGTGATGGCAGCGCAGGTCTACGTGACCGAACTCAGCGCACGGGACCGACGGTCGGTGCAGCTGGTCTACGAGCTGCCGCCCGGACGCATCCTCCCCTGACGCGAGCGCGATTCCGGCCGCCGGTCAGCCGCCGAGAATCCCGCGCTGCCTCGACACCACCGCGAAGTACACCGCGAACCCGCCGAGGATGATCACGACGCTGGGCATGCCGGCGGCGCCCGAGCCAAGGATTGCCAGCGCGCGCATGCCGAACAGCCAGTACGACATCTGGATCAGGACGGCGACCAGCGAGACGGTGAGCACGGCGATCGACCACGACTTGCGCAGCACGAGTCCGAGGGCGCCCACGAGTCCGGACACCGTCGCCACGCCATAGATCACACGCAGCCAGAGCGGCGTGGCCGCCATGAGGTCCTGCATCTCCTGGGGAAGCGCCGCCAACGCCTCGGCGCTCATGCTCTCGGAGTTCAGGAACGAGAGGATGCCCATCAGCATCCAGGCGAAGAGCATCCAGGATCCAACGCGGTACCAGGTCGGTGGGGTGCTGGTCGTTTCCATCGCTGCGCTCCAGGCTGGGGAACCGGACCCACGCGCCGGGCGCGAAATCCGGATGCCAAAGGTGGCCCGCCCGTCGACAGCGGGCTAGGCCACAGTCGTCGCCGCAGGCGAACGGCGTGGGAGTCGGCGGCTGAACCGCGCGTGGGCCGCTACGGCTCCTGCGGCGCGCGGTCTCCGCCCCAGCGGAAGGTCACGCTCCGGGCATCCCGCGCCCGGATCACGCGCAGCGCGGCCTGCCGGTCCTCGTCGAGGCTGAGCAATCGCACCACCACCAGCGGCGAGGTCGCCGTCGTGCCGTTGATGCTGGTGATGACATCGCCGACGCGCAGTCCGGCCGCGGCCGCCGGCGAACCGGGCGCCACCTCATTCACAAGCACGCCCTCGGTGCCACGGCGAAGGCCCAGCACGTTGCGCCAGTCGTCGTCGAGCGCGCGGAACTGCGCGCCCGCAAAGTAGCCGATGGCGCGGCCGCCACCGCTGGACGTGCCGTAGGCGAAGACCATCGGCGCAGCCGGTGCGGCCGGTGCGGCCGCTGGCGCGGGAGGCGTCGGGGGCACGGCTGCGCTTGCGCGCACGCCGCGCAGCGGCTGCAGCGCACGCTCGAACCTCGGGCAGCCGTGATCCCAGCCGCGCGGACGCGGAGCGACCGTCACCTGGAACTCACGCTCGCGCCCCTCGCGCTCCACCCGCACGGCGACCCGGCGGCCGGGTTCGAGAACGCCGGCCAGCTCGGGCAGCCGCTCGCGGGCATCGCGGCCGGCGACCGAAAGCAGGCGATCGCCCGGCGCCACGCCAGCCCGCTCAGCCGGCGACCCGGGCTCCACGCTGGTGATCACGGACCGCGCGTTCACGCGCTGGTCGTTCACCTCCACCTCGGACGTAATGTTGACGCCGAGGTATCCGGACGGTGCGGTGGCCTGCTCCTCAAGGCAGCGCGACTCGATCACGCTGATGACCGTAAAGGCCTCACGCGAGATGCGCGCCAGCTCCTCCTCGAGCTCGCGTCGCTCGTTCGGGCGGTCGAAGGGCACGTCTGCCAGCGCGCGTAGGATCCGCGCCTCGCGCGAGCGCAGTTCGTTCACCACGCGCAGCACCTCGGCCTCGTTGCCGGTGGTCACCACGCGGAGCACGACGGTGTCCCTCCTGCCCTGCGGCCGACCCTCCCGCCCCTCGACCCGCCCGGTCTGCTGCGCCGCGAGTCTCTGCGCAGGGACGAGCACCGCGCCGACGGCAAGCGCGATCACGATCTGACGCACAACGTTCGGGCGCATCAGTACCGATCCAGCCGGCGGCTCGCCGGCAGCGAGGCCCCGATCTCGCGCAGCGTCGCCTCACGGGCGCCAAGCGTGGTCAGGTAATACTGGTTGAGCATCGGATCCTGCGGCGCGCGATACAGGGCGGCGCGCGTGGTCGCCGCAATTTCGTCGAGCACGGCAAGCCGCGCCCGATACGAATCCTGGTTCATGCCCACGAAGCGAGACGCGGTGTCCTGCGACGCAAGGAAGGCGGCGGCGGACTGGTACTGCTGCTGCGCCACCGCGAGGACCTGCAGTGCCTCGTCCGGCGACCGGTACGCCGCCACCGTGCCGAGGCCGGCCGCGTTGGGGAAGACCTCCGGAGCAGTCGGCGTCACGCCGGCGGTGACGCGACCGAGCAGCGCACCCCCGAGCATCAGGGCCAATCCGGCCGCGGCGCGCAGCCCCCAGACCTGCAGGCGGGGCCGACCGCCGAGCCGCGACTGCACCCGTGTTCCAGCCACGGCGCCGCCGCGGCTGGGGTCCACGATGATGCCCTCGGCGCGCAGCTGCGGCGCGAGCTGCGACCACGCCGTCAGCGGCTCGGAGGGAATGGGGGCGATCGCCGACAGGCGCGAGAGCCGCCGGTAGGCGGCAACCTCGGCGCGGCAGTCCCAGCAAGCGGCGAGGTGCGTGGCCTCGTCGGGGGTCGGGGTGTCGTCGGCAATCGCCGCGAGTCGTTCAGTCGAGAGGTGTGACATGAGCCTGGTCCGGCGCCGGCGAGGAGACATCCACGAGGTGCGCGAGCAGCCGGCGAAGCTTCGCGCGTGCCTTGAACAGTTGGGATTTCGAGCCCCCCGAGGTGATGCCGAGTTCCTGGGCGATCTCCTCGTGGGTGTAGCCCTCGACGTCGTGCAGGACGAATACCGTGCGCGCGCCGGGGGAGAGCTGCTGGACGGCCTCGTCAATGGACTGGGCGAGGAACGAGCGATCCATGTCCTCGTCCACCGCGACGGTGTCGCCCTCCATCACCACCTCCAGTTTCGCGATCCGCCGCACCGACCGCAGCGCATTCAGCGTCCGGTTCACGGCGATGCGGTGCGCCCAGGTGGAGAACTGCGAGTCCCCGCGCCAGGTCGGGAGCGCCCGGAAGATCTGGATCCACACCTCCTGGGCGATGTCCGCCGCCCGGGGGGGGGGGCCCCCCCCGCCGGGGCGCCCCCGGGGGGGGTTGAACAAGCGGCGCC
>JAYQOZ010000248.1:0-4094 GCA_038145035.1 Gemmatimonadaceae bacterium
GCCGAGGGCGATGGAGCCGTGCGGGGGGAGGTCTTCGACGTGGACGAGGCGACACTGGCCGACCTCGACGCGCTCGAAGGACACCCGGACTGGTACCTTCGGTCCGCCCTGCCGCTGGCGGATGGTGAAACGGTGGAGACCTATCTACTGCCGGCGCGCTTCACGGTGGACCGACCCGTGATCGCGCACGGGGACTGGCGCCGGTGGCGCCAGTCCCTCGAGCGCTAGAAGCGGAAGCCGACGCCGAGCGTGACCCAGCTGGCGCCGCCGCTCTCGAAGGTCTTGTTGTACGACGCCGTGGCCTCGAGCATCAGGAAGCCCACCGACACGTTCGGCGTGAAGGCCCATTCCTTGGCGTCCGTGAGGTAGGCCGCCTCGACGCCGAGGTCGAGCAGCGGGATGGGCGAGAAGTGCGGACCCACGCCCAGCGTGATCTCACTCTGGTCCTCGATCAACGGATTGGCCGCCTTGAACTGCGTGAAGGTGGCGCTGCCCATGAGCTTGAACATCAACATCGGCACGCCGACGCGGGCGTAGGCACCGAAGCCGGCGTCGAAGGCATCGGCGAAATCACCCTGCGGCAGTGCGGCCTGCGCACCGACGCGGATGTCGAGCACCGGAATCTGCGCCTCGGCGGGTACAGCGACGACGGCGAGCAGGCCCAGCGTGGAAACGAGACGACGAAGCATCGTGGAGTCCTCGTGATGGGAAGAAGGGGGCCGCAGCGGCGCGGCCCTTCGCGCAGAAGACGTGTGACCCGTGGAAAAGGTCATGGGTCCCGCAGCCCGCGGCCCGCGCTCCAGGGGGCGCCGGCCGCCGCCATGGCTGCATTGAGGCGGGCCAGGTCGGTCTCCAGCAGCCGGCGCAGGTCGCCCTCGAGGGCGCTGAGTTCCGTGGCGGCAAGCGCGGCCTCGCGGCGCTGGGTCGCCGTGGGCGGGTACCGGTTGTCGTACTGTGAGGCCGCGCCGAGACGCGAGCCGATGCTCTGCTCGTTCGGGGCGTTCAGCGCGCTGCGTGCCGGATCGCCGCTCAGGCGACGCTGCATGGCGGCGGCGCTCGCAGTCAGCGAATCGATCATGCCATAGAGCGCCGGTTCCGGACGCGCCGCGGCCGGGACCGAGGCACGGGCGTGCCGCAGCGCCTCGCGCAGCGTGCCGAGTTCGCGCGCGACCGCCCCTCGCCGCCGCTCCAGCGCCGCCACGTCCTGCTGGAACGCCGCCACCGCCACGAAGTCCGGTGCGCCGGGAATGTTCGGAACAGCGCGTACGGTGAAGCGCTGCGGATCGCCAAGCGCGCGCACGCCAGTGCTGGACACCAGATGCAGCTGCGCCGTGTAGCCGCCGGGTGCCGCGAGCGGTCCGACCGGCGGCGGATTCCACGGCGCACGGATGGCCGGCGGGTTCAGGTCCACCGGTTCGGGGCTCGCGAGGCGCAGGTCCCAATTGATGCGGTGCAGGCCGTTGCCGCCCGGCGCGTCCAGGAGCCGAACGGTGCGACCCTCGCCATCGCGAATCGCCACGACAAGCTGCGGGCCGCGCTCCAGCTGCTCGGCGCGTAGGCGGTCGAAGCCCGGGAACGGCACGTCCGCATTGCGATCGCGCAACCGACGCTCCTCGGCGCGACGCGTCTCCTGCGCCGTGCTCGGGAGGCCCGCGACGTAGTAGGTCAGCAGGGCGCCCTCGGGCGGATTGTCGGTGCTGAAGTCGTCGGTGCCGAGCTCGGGACGCCCTGGGGCCTGCGAGAGCGGCCAAGGCACGTACCACCAGGCGTCGCGCACGGGCAGCATCGCCGCCACGTCGACTCGCGTACCGGCGGCGATGGTGCGCAATGGCGTGTAGTCGTCGAGGACGTAGAAGCCGCGGCCAAACGTGGCCGCCACGAGGTCCCGGTCCCGCCGGTGCAGCTTGAGGTCGCGCACCGGGATCGTGGGCATGCCTCCGCCCAATCGATGCCAGTTCGTGCCGCCGTTCGGCGACCAGAACACGCCCGACTCCGTGCCCGCGAACAACAGGTCCGCGCGCTCCGCGTCCTGCTGGATGGCCCAGACGATGCTGCCCTTCGGCAGGTCGCCGGCGATGGAGCGCCAGCTGCGGCCGAGGTCGCTGCTCATATAGAGGTATGGCGTGAAGTCGCCGACCTTGTGCGCGTCGGCGGCCACGAAGAGCGTACGCGCATCCTGCAGCGAGAACTCGACGTCATTGACGAACGAGAGCGGCGGCAGGCCCGGCAGCGCGCCGGCGCGGGTCCAGGTGCTGCCACCGTCCGTGGTGACCTGGACGATGCCGTCATCGGTCCCCACGGCCAGCGTACCCTCGGCGCGCGGCGACTCGCTGATCGCGGTGGTGGTGGCGTACTTGGACATCGCGCCGTGATCGTAGAGCGCGTCCACGCTCCAGGTGCGTCCGTAGTAGCGCTGTGCGTAGCGCTCGCCCCCCTGCGTGAGGTCGCCGCTGACCGCGCGCCAGCTGTTGCCGCGGTCGTCGCTGCGCCAGACGCGCTGCGACCCGAAGTAGAGGCGGGTGGGTTGATGCGGGCTCACCAAGATCGGCGAATCCCAGTTCCAGCGCTCCGGCGGATCGCCGGCCGCAGGCTGCGGCTTGATCAGCACGGTCTCGTCATTGTGCCGGTCCTTTCGTGCGAGCATGCCCTCCTGCCACATGAGGTACATCAGGTCCGGGTTTCCGGGCTCGAAGGCCACCCCGTAGCCGTCGGCGCCGAGCGGCACGTACCAGTCGGCGTTGCGCACGCCCTCCATGTGCAGGGTGCGCGAAGGCCCGTGCAGCGTCCCGAGGTCCTGGGCGCCCCCGAGCACGTCGTAGAAGGGGCTGCGGTCGCTGAGCGCGACCTTGTAGAACTGCGAGACCGGCAGGTTCGGGAAGTGCCGCCACCGCAGGCCCTCGTCGAAGCTCTCGTAGAGGCCCGCGTCGGTACCCACGAGCATATGCCGCCCGTCCGCGGGATCGATCCAGAGCGCGTGGTTGTCGCTGTGCTTGTCGTGTCCGGTCTCCAGCTGGGCGAAGCTGCGGCCGCCATCGCGGGTGACCTGGAGAAACACGTCCATCTGGTAGACGCGGTCGGGATCGATCGGGGAGGCGACGATCTCCTGGTAGTAGTGCGGCCCCGTGCCGCCCGAGATGTAGGCGTTGCGCCGTTCCCAGCTCTCGCCGCGGTCGGTGGACAGGTAGAAGCCGCGCGAGGCACCGGCGGCCTCGATGGTGGCGTAGACGCGGGTGGGATCCGCCGGCGTGACGGCGAGGCCGATCTTGCCGAGGTCGCCGCTGGGCAGGCCCTGCGAGAGCTTCCGCCAGGTCTTGCCGTTGTCGGTGGACTTGTAGAGACCCGAGCCGGCGCCGCCGGCGAGGAATCCCCACACGTGGCGCCGACGCTGGTAGGCCGCGGCGTAGAGCACGTCGGGATTCGACGGATCGAACTCGAGGTCGGTGACACCGGTGTTCTCGTCGATCTGCAGTGTCGCGGTCCAGGTGGCGCCGCCGTCCGTGGAGCGATACACCCCGCGCTCCCCGCCGGCGGACCAGAGCGGACCTTCCGCGGCCACGAGGATGGTATTGCCGTCGCGCGGATCCACGAGGATGCGCCCGATGTGCTGGGAGTTCTCCAGTCCCATGCGCTGCCAGCTGCGGCCCGCGTCGCGGGAGCGATACACGCCATCGCCCCAGCCGACGTGGCGGCCGCTGACGTTCTCGCCCGTGCCCACCCACACAATGTCGGGATTGCCGGGATCGAGCGTCACGACGCCGATGGAGTACGAGGCCTGGGCATCGAAGACCGGCGTGAAGGTGACTCCGCTGTTGCCGGTCTTCCACACACCGCCGGAACCGGCGGCCACGTACCAGGTGCGCGGATCCCGCGGATTCACCGCGAGGTCGGCGATGCGGCCGCTCATCAGCGCGGGTCCGATGGGGCGCATGGGCAGCGAGGCGCCGGCGGCAGCGGGAATCGGGGTGGCCTGCGCGCTGAGCGTCGACGCGAGCGCCAGCGAGGCGGCGCCGACCGCGAGGTGTCGGCGAACCAAGGCGAACAAAGCACGGGGCATGGACCTGGACCTAAGAGGGGTTCAGCTACCTAAAGTGTCC
>JAYQOZ010000249.1:0-3533 GCA_038145035.1 Gemmatimonadaceae bacterium
GGGGGGGGGGGGGGGGGGGGGGGGGGGGGTGGGGGGGGGGGGGGGGGGCCCCCCCCCCCCCCCCCCCGCCCCGTGTACTTTCGAGAGACCTTCGCCGGAGATTCCGAACGATGTCCATGCGCGCACGGATCGCCCTGTTCGCCACGCTCCTCCCCGCGACGCTCGGCGCGCAGGCTGGCCAGGTCGCGGGAGGCGGCAGCCAACCGGCTGCCCGCCGCGCGCCGAGGCCCTACGACCAGGTCATCACGGCCCGCGCGGTGAGCGATTCGGGGCTCGTGACCGTGCATCGGGTGGAGGATCGCTGGTTCTTCGAAGTCCCGGACAGCCTGCTCGGCCGGGACCTCTTGCTGGTCTCCCGTGTCGCGGGCGTGCCCGCCGGCGTCGGTGGCTTCCTCTATGCCGGCACCAGCGCCCAGGAGCGCCTCGTGCGCCTCGAGCGGAACGGCGATCGCCTCTTCCTGCGAGAAATTTCCACCGCGGCCTATGCCGATGACACACTGGCAATCTCGCGCTCGGTTCGGCTGAACAACGTCGGTCCCGTGCTGGGTGGCTTTCCCATCCAGGCCTTCCTCCCGGACAGCACGGCCGCGGTCATCGATGTCACCGACTTCTTCGGTGGCGACACGCCGGCCATCAGCGGCATCAGTGCGGCCCAGCGCCGCAGCTATCAGGTGCGGCGACTGGACCCGGCGCGCTCGTCGCTCGACGCGATCCGGAGCTTCCCGCTGAACGTTGAGGTCTCGCACACGCAGACCTTCGACGCCGCCGCCCCGCCGGGCGATGCCGACGCGGCGACCCTTACGATCCAGATGCGCCAGTCGCTGGTCCTGCTGCCGCAGGAGCCGATGCGCCCGCGTGTCGCCGACCCGCGGGTGGGATTCTTCAGCGTGAGCCGCATCAACTACGGGCTCGATGAACAGAAGGCCGCCACCGAGACCTTCATCCGCCGCTGGCGCCTCGAGCCCAGCGACACCGCGGCATATGCCCGCGGCGAGCTCGTCGAACCGGTGAAGCCCATCGTGTACTACCTCGACCCGGCCACGCCCGAGCAGTGGCGTCCCTACGTGCGCCAGGGGGTCAATGACTGGGCCAGGGTCTTCGAGCGGGCCGGATTCAGGAACGCCATCCGCGCGGCGGACCCGCCGTCTCCGGCGGAGGATCCCGACTGGGATCCGGAGGACATCCGGTACTCCGTCGTGCGCTGGACGGCCTCCACGGTGCGCAACGCCGTCGGCCCGAGCACCTCCGACCCCCGGACCGGCGAGATCATCGAGAGCGACATCAACTGGTTCCACAACCACATGCGCTCGTACCGCAATCGCCTGCTCATCGAGACGGGTGCGGCGAACCCGTCAGCCCAGACGCTCGAGATTCCCGAGGCGCTGATGGGCGAGACCATGCGGCAGGTGATCACGCACGAGGTGGGACACGCGCTCGGCCTGCCGCACAACATGATCGCCTCGGCGTCGTTTCCCACCGATTCGCTGCGATCCAAGGCCTTCACGAACCGCTACGGCGTGTCCGCGACCATCATGGACTACGCCCGGCAGAACTATGTCGCCCAGCCGGGGGACGGCCTCGAGCCCACCGACTTCATCCGTCGCCTCGGACCCTTCGATGACTTTGCCATCGAATGGGGCTACCGGGTGCTGCCGCAGGCCCCGACGCCGGAGGCCGAACGGCCGCTCCTCGAGGCGATGCTGCGTCGCGGCACGGACGTCTTCCCATACCGCTACCTGCCGCAGCAGCTCGTCGGGACGGATCCGCGGGCGCAGACCGAGGACCTCGGGGACGACCCCGTGAAGTCCTCCACCTACGCCGTGGCCAATCTCAAGCGTGTCGTCCCGGAGCTGGTGGCCTGGACGACGCGACCCGGCGAGCCGTACGACGACCTCGCCGAGATCCACGGCGAGCTGCTCTCGATGTGGGCCACCTACATGGGGCACGTCGCCAACCTGATCGGCGGGATGCAGGTCGACCTCAAGGTCGCGGACCAGCCAGGGCCGGTCTGGCAGGTGGTGCCGGTGGCCCGACAGCGCGCCGCGTTGCGGTTCCTCACGGTCCAGGTGCTCGAGACGCCAGCCTGGCTGCTGCCCACGGGGATCGTGTCGCGCATCGGGACGTCGGGGGCGGCGGCGCTGGCGGCCCGGCAGCAGGGCGTCTTGAACCAGCTCACGGACGCACGCCGGCTCGACCGGATGTCACAGGCCGACTTGCTGGAGCCCGATGTCGGGTACGATCCCGGCACCTACCTTGGAGACCTCACGCGCGCCGTCCTCGGCTCGGGGATGCCGGACGCCAACCGTCGGGCGTTGCAGCGCGTGTATCTCGAGCGGCTCGAGCTGCTGACCCGGGCGCCCTCCAGCACGGGGGCTGGCGCCGCCGCGGTGAATCCGGGGCGCGGCGACCTGACGGCGCTGGCGCGTGCGCAGATCCGGGCGGTCCAGTCCGCGGCGCGGAGCAATGCCTCCAGCGCCACAGCGGCAACCATTCGCGCCCACTGGCTCGACCTGGCCGATCGGGCGACGGAGATGCTCAACCCGCCCCGCTGACGATGGGGCGCGCCCCAGGGGCGCGTCGCGACGCCGCGCTACCGGCTTCAGGGCGGCGTGACGTTCTCGGAGCGCGCGCAGGCAATCGGCTGCCCGAGGTGCTCGTGCAGCTGCGTCACCGTGACCACCATCGCGTTCGGGCGAGATATCTGCCCGCCGAACTGGTTGATGCTTTCCCCGAGGTTGCCGTGTTGGTGTTGATCGCCTCGTGCAGGTGGGCGAACGAGGCCTCGAGCTCGGTCACGATCTCGTCCTTCGTCAGGCCCGTCCGGGTCTCGAACGCCACGGCGGTCTGATCGTCCGCGGTGATGCCGGTGGAGGCCGGGGCCGGCGAACCCATCGGGACCGGAATCACGTGGCGGTCGGCGGCCACGTGCAGGAAGCTCTCGCCGACGGAGCGGACGCCCTCTCCCGACCGCCAGCCGTACCCGAAGTCGGGCATCGCCTTGGCGAGACCGACGAACGTCTCCTGAACCTGGTTCAGGTCCCGGTGCATCGCTCCATTGAAGCCCTGCCGGGCCGCAAGCGGGGTGAGGCGGGCAGGAGGGGACCGGGTACCGCCCCACGATGGGGCGGGCAGCGTGCCGGACGGCCGCCGGCTTCTCGCCCGTCGGGCCGGCTGCCCGTCGCCGGCCGGGGCCCCATCGGCCGTAAGTGAAAGCGGGGAGTTGACTTCCCTCTGCATTCCAGTACTTTTCCTTGGCTACACCGAACCGCTTTCGTGGCGGAGCGTGTGTCGCAGGTGTTCGGATCGTGTGAACACCCCGGAGCACTGCGTTCCGGACCTATGGGCCCGCCAACGTCGGCAGGAGTGACGCGCGGGGGGAGTGGACAGCCCGATCGATCCCGCATCACGCCTGCGTGACGCGCCGAGATTCCCGAAAAGCACGCAGGACAATTCAACGTCGAGGGATGGTTCCTGTTGGCCCTCGATGCGCCGTGGGTCCCCAGTCGCGCTCCAGTGGCGACTGCACCGGGTGC
>JAYQOZ010000249.1:3543-4076 GCA_038145035.1 Gemmatimonadaceae bacterium
GCAGTGTGGGGGGAATGCCTGGTCCAGCCGCGTTTTTGTTCCCCTGACTTCCCAAGCTTCCCGAACGAATACGATGCCTCGCACGACCGATCTCAAGTACTACCGGAACATCGGCATCATGGCGCACATCGATGCCGGCAAGACCACCACGACTGAGCGCATTCTCTACTATACGGGGAAGTCGCACAAGATCGGCGAGGTCCATGACGGCGCGGCCACGATGGACTGGATGGAGCAGGAGCAGGAGCGCGGCATCACCATCACCTCCGCGGCGACCACCTGCTTCTGGATGCGCCACGGCCAGTCGGACCAGAAGGGCGACGGGCCGGAGTACCGGATCAACATCATCGACACCCCGGGGCACGTGGACTTTACCGTCGAGGTGGAGCGCTCGCTGCGCGTGCTCGACGGCGCCGTGGCCCTGCTGGACTCGGTGGCGGGCGTGGAGCCGCAGACGGAGACCGTCTGGCGCCAGGCCGACCGCTACAAGGTGCCGCGCATCGTCTTCGTCAACAAGATGGACAAGATCGGCG
>JAYQOZ010000250.1:0-4072 GCA_038145035.1 Gemmatimonadaceae bacterium
GCATGAACGTCAGCCATCCTAGGACGATCAGCGCCGTACTCGAGAGCGCCCCCATCGCCACCAGCGTCGGCCACGAGAGGCGCTGCGTCCACGCGATTGACGAGAACAGCACCCGCTCCCACTCGGGGTGACCCGAGGCCTCGGCCACGCGACGCGCCAGCGCGTGCCCGGAGATTCCGATGCTCCTGAGCCCGCGATCCCGCGACGCCAGCCGCACCAGCAGGGTCGCCGCCTCGCGCAGGGCGGTCGCGCCCGCCACCAGCGCCAGGCGCTCCAGCATCGGTGGCGTGAGGCCGGGCGCGGCCTGCCGACGAATGATGCCCGTGGCTAGCTCCTCGGCCTCGCTGCGGGCCATCCGGGCAAGCACGACCTCGGCGATGGTGTCGTGCGAGATCAGCCAGCCTTCACGGCGGTACATCACCAGGCCACGGAGCTCAAGTTCCTCCAGCATGCTGTCGTGCTTCAGCCCCTGGGCCGCCCCCTCCGCCGACACCGCGCGGAGCAAGTCCTCTGACATCGGGCCACGCCAGAGCGCCAGCACCTGCAGGATCCGCATCCCGCTGGCCGAGAGGTTGTCGAGCAGCCCCGAGAGCTCGAAGGGCGCCGCGGCAATGCGCTCGACCTCCTCGGCGCTGCCCACGAGCCGCCAGGTGTCCTGCTCGATGTCCAGCGCCCCGCGATCGCGCAGGGTCCGGATGCGCAACGAGAGCAGCTGCGGAATGCCTGCCGAGCCGAGGGCGAGGGCACGCACCAGGGCATCGGCCCAGGGCTCCTCCGGGAGCGCGGCGTGGCTCGCGAGGAGCTCACGCACCTCGTCCGCGGTCAGCGGCGGCAGCGGCAGCGGCTCCGCGGTGCCCGCCCACGTGCTCCGTGAAGTCTGCACCACCAGCAGCTTCAACTGCTGGGCGAGGGCCTGCTCCAGCGCCGCCATGGACGCCGCGTCCACGTTGTGGGCATCGTCGATAAGGAGGATCGAGAGCCGGTCCTCGGCGACGGCCGCCACCCGGGCGCGCAGCGCCGGGGCCCGCCGGGGAATGTGGTCCTCCTTCGGCACGTGTGCCGGAGACGCGCCCGGATAGCGCTCCCGCAGCTCGGGCAGCATCTCCACGAGGGTGGCGGCAGTATCCGCGCTCACGCCGGCCGCGGCAGGCAACGGGCACAACGCACGCGCAATCTCCGCCAGCGCGGAGCCGGGAATCTCGCGCATGGCCGGGAGCAGCCGCACGCGGGCCACGCGGGCGCCCCGCGGCCGCAGCCGCGACTCCAACTCGTCCAGCACGCGCGTCTTGCCGATGCCCGGCGGGCCGGTGAGCGCCAGGCGCACCGTACCCCTGGAGCGCGCGCGGTCGAGGGCCCGGAACAGCGCCGCCATCACGGCGTCGCGGCCGACGAAGGCCTGTCCCACCGCGTGGACGGCCAGTGCCTCACTCGGCGCCACGTCACCCGAACGCCGCTTGCCCTGCGTCAGTCCCGCCAGCCGGCCGGCCACCACGGCCGACGCTGCGTCACCCACGGCGGCGCGGGCCACCTGGTAGCTCTCCAGCATGGCCCGCGCCTCGTCGAAGCTGCCGTCGGCCACCACGGCATCGGCGCAGAGGATCACGGCCCGCTCCAACTGCGGCTCGGCGCGATACACGGCCCGCCCGAGCGTGGCCGCCTCCCCCAGCGCCCCGGACGCCGAGCGCGCGGCCACCGCGCGTTCCACCACCTCCAGCAGGCGTCGACGCAAGCGATCCCGTTCCGCATCCATCCAGCGCTCGAACGCGTTGCTGGCCCGCAGTGAGGTCTCGCCGCAAAACGGCCCGCGATAGATCTCCGGGAGGGTGTCCACGTCCTCCCGCTCCAGCGCTCCCTCGAAGTCGGCGTAGTCGCTCTTCAACGCCGCACTCCGCACCGACACCTCGACGCGGTCCGCGACGATCACATCCTCGCCCAGCAGCCGGCGCAGCACGTGTAGCGCCTGTCTTAGCGAGGCCCGCGCCGTCTCGGCAGCCTCGTCCCCCCAGAGCAGGTCCGCCAGCAGGGCCCGGGACACCGGCCGCCCACCGGCGACGACGAGGTAGGCCAGCAGTGCGAGGGGCTTCCCGCTGCCCTGCACCACCTCTTCGCGGCCGTCGCGGTGCAGCGCGAGCAACTGGAGCGTGCCCAGCGTGCGAAGCATGGGGCGCGTGGTGGTCTCGACGGCGGTCATGGTCAGATGCCTACCTCAGGACAGCAGCGACCTCGGCGCGGCCGGCCTCGTCGAGCGGCAGCAGCGGCTGGCGCGGCACGCCGCCGACCTTGCCTACGAAGTCCAGCGCCGCCTTCACGCCGGGCACGCCGAGCTTGGCGACAATCACGTCGGCCATCGGCTTGAGCCGCGCCTGCGCCGCAGTCACGCCGGCGGCATTCCCCGCCTCCACGGCGCGCTGCACCTCGAGCGCCAGCTCGGCGGCGAAGAGCGCCACGGCGAGGATTCCGCCGCGCGCACCCGCATCGAGGGCCGCACGCAGCGTGGACCCGCTGCCGGTAATCACCGAGAAGGACTCGCTCTGCGCCGCCAGGAAGCCCCCGAGCATATCCAGCGAGCCTGAGCTGTCCTTGATGCCGATCACATTCTCGTGCGCGGCCAGCTCAGCCACCAGCTCCGCCGGGAGGGCGAAGTGCATGTACTTCGGGATGTTGTACAGGATGACCGGCAGCGGCGAGGCGTCCGCCACGCGGTGGTAGTGGGTGCGCAGCTCCTCGTGCCCCATGGCGTTCGCGTAGTAGTGCGGTGCGACCACCAGCACGGCGTCCGCACCGGCCGTCCTGGCCGCCGCCGCACGCGCGATGGTCAGCCTCGTGCTCTCGGCACCGCAGCCGGCAATCAGCCACTGCTCCCGCCCCACCAGCGGCCGGGCCGCCTCGATGAGCCGGACGCGCTCTTCCTCGCCGACCAGCGCCGCCTCGCCCGTGGAGCCGCAGACCACCACGCCGTCCAGCCCCTCGGCGAGGTGCGCGCGGATGTTGCGACCGAAGCCCTCGAGGTCCAGGTCCTCGGAACCGGTGATGAAGGGCGTCGTGACCGGAGCAAAGATGCCGCGCAGGGATCGCATCAGGAGAGGCTGAACTTGAGGGCCAGGTCGTTCGGGCGGGTGGACGCGGCAAGCGCGACCTTGAGCTCGATCTGCTCCTCCTGCACGAGCTGCTCGAGGTGCTGGTCGAAGGTCTGCATGCCGTACTGCTCGCGGCCGGCGGCGATGTAGTCGCGAATCTCGTTGACCTTGTCCCGGTCGAGGATCAGGTCGCGGATGGTCGGCGTGACGATCATGATCTCCAGCGCCGCCACGCGGCCCTGGCCATCCTTGCGCGGCAGGAGGCGCTGCGAGACCACCGCGTGCAGCGACTCGGCCAGGCGCACGCGGACCACGTCCTGCTCCTCGGGCGGGAACATCGCCATGATGCGCAGCACCGTGCTCTGTGCGTCCGGGGTATGCACGGTGGAAATGAGCAGGTGGCCGGTCTCGGCGGCCTTCATCGCCGTGTCGATGGTCTCGGCGTCGCGCATCTCGCCGATGAGCACCACGTCGGGATCCTGGCGCAGCGCCGCACGCAGGCCCATCCGGAAGCTCTCGGTGTCCACGCCGACCTCACGCTGTGTCACCGAGCTCTGCAGGTCGCGGTGCAGGAACTCGATCGGGTTCTCGAGCGTGACGATGTGCTTGTTCTGGTGCTGGTTGATGTGGTTGATCATCCCCGCCATGGTCGTGCTCTTGCCCGAGCCCGTGACGCCGGTGACGAGGATCATCCCGCGCTCGCCCTCGGCGATCTGCTTCAGCACCGGCGGTACCGCCAGCCGGTCGAAGCTGGGCACCTCGAAGGGGATCACGCGCATCACGATCATGAAGCTCGAGCGCTGCCGCAGGATGTTCACGCGGAAGCGCCCGATGCCGGGTGCGCCCCAGGAGCAGTCGTAGTCGTTGAGCTTGTCGATGCGGGAGCGGTCATCCTCGCTGGAGATCAGCCGCAGGGCGATGCTCTTGGTCTGCTCGGGCGTGAGCGCCTGCTTGGTGAGCGGCACCAGCTTGCCGTCGATGCGCGCACGGAAGAC
>JAYQOZ010000251.1:0-4055 GCA_038145035.1 Gemmatimonadaceae bacterium
GATGCCGCCGGCGCCCGCGATGCGGCGCGCGTGCAGATGCTGGCGGGCGCCATTCGCGACCTCGCGAACGCGACGCTATAGCGGGACGCGCGCCGCCGCCGGCGAATGGCCGGCGGCGACCGAGGGACCAGGGGAACGGCGGGCCTAGGCGCGGATGATTTCGGCAGCGATGACGCCGAGGTCGTCCGCGCCGTGTCCCTTGGCGATCATCGCATCCATCCGCGCCGCGAGTCCCGGCAACGCCGCCAGCGGGCGCTCGCCGGCGGTCAGCTTCCTGCCCCGGCCGGCCCGGTTCCGAGATATGCGATGTGTGCCATGGCTCGGAACCTCGCCCGGTGGCCTGCGCTAGTTCATCCCCTTTACGAGGGCCGCGAGGCCCGCGATGGCCTCCTCGGCGCCGGCCGTCGGCTTGTCGGGCGACTGGAGCAACTCGGCTGCCGCAGCCTTGGCGCGCGTCACCGCGGCTGCCGCGTCGGCGTCGAGCCGGCGGCCCGTCCACCGCACGCGACGCTCCGCGTAGCGGGCGGCGAGATCGAGATCCCTTCCGACGCCGTCAAGATTGCCGAAGCGTCGCAGGCTCCACCCCAGTTCGGCCAACTGCAGGTGATTCTGGGCCAGGAGGTCGTCGAAGACGGCGAACTCGCGGGTGAGCACGGCGGCGCTGGACACCGTGCCGGCGTTCAGCCGATTCACCAGCGCGTCGATGCGCGGCTCCAGCTCGATCAGCTTCGCCCCGATGCTCTCGTCCCGGCAGCGGCCGATCTCACGGCGGAACTCCACGGACACGGCGCTGAGGGCGCGCGCGGCGTTGCGGGACTGTCCGTTCACGTAGAAGTCGTGGACCCGGTCGAGGGCGACCAGCTCGGTCTGCGCGACGCTCGCGGCAGGCAGGGCCAGGCAGAGGATGAGCGCGCCCGCAAGAGCGGTGACGCTGCGGCGTCCAGGACGCATGCGAACCTCCCGGTATGGCGTGGAACAACCCATCGCTACACACGGTCGCTCCGTCGCGTTGGCGGAGACATCCGGTAAGTCTCGGAACCTGCGAGAGGGAAACGCCGACTGGGGTGGCAGAACGCCCCCCTTGTGGTTTTCTGGGCCTGATCATAAAGTTAGGACGTCCTAACTAACTAGATGACCACCCCGGAATCCCGAGGCGCCACGGCGCGCCCAGCATCGCCAGGCGATCCGCTCCACGGACTGCCGCTGCAGGACGATGGATGGCGCCACTCCAGACCCTCCCCGTCACTGGCGGAGGTCTATCGCTCCGTGCCGGTGTCGACGGGCCACTGGTTCCGGAAGCTCCTCGCCTTTGCGGGCCCGGGCTATCTCGTCGCGGTCGGCTACATGGACCCCGGCAACTGGGCCACCGATCTCGCCGGCGGCTCCAAGTACGGCTACACGCTGCTCAGCGTGATCCTGTTGTCGAACCTGATGGCGATCCTGCTGCAGGGCCTCGCCGCCAAGCTCGGCATCGTCACCGGCCGTGACCTCGCCCAGGCCTGCCGCGACCACTATTCGCGGCCCGTCTCGTTCATTCTCTGGGTGCTCTGCGAGGTGGCCATCGCGGCCTGCGACCTCGCCGAGGTCATCGGCACCGCCATCGCGCTCAACCTGCTCTTCGGCCTGCCGCTCACCTGGGGCATCATCATCACGGCCCTTGACGTGATGCTGATCCTGATGCTGCAGCAGCGCGGCTTCCGCATCCTCGAGTCGGTCGTCATCGCGCTCGTGGCCACGGTCGGCGCCTGCTTCCTGTTCGAGATCGTCATCTCGCGCCCCGACATGGCGGGCGTCGCGGCCGGATTCATTCCCTCGGCGAGCATTCTCTCGGACCCCGGCAAGCTGTACATCGCCATCGGCATCCTCGGCGCCACGGTGATGCCGCACAACCTGTACCTGCACAGCAGCATCGTGCAGACGCGGCGCTACGAGGAGACCTACGCCGGCAAGCGCGAGGCCGTGCGCTATGCCTTCCTCGACTCCACCATCGCGCTGTCCTTCGCGCTGTTCATCAACGCGGCCATCCTTATCGTGGCCGCGGCGACCTTCCATACCACGGGCAATACCGAGGTGGCGGAGATCCAGGACGCCTACCAGTTGCTGACGCCGCTGCTCGGCGTGGGCGGCGCCAGCGCCGTGTTTGCCATCGCGCTCCTGGCCAGCGGGCAGAACTCCACGCTCACCGGCACGCTGGCCGGCCAGATCGTGATGGAGGGCTTCCTCGACATCCGCCTGCGCCCCTGGCTGCGTCGGCTGATCACCCGGGGCATCGCCATCGTGCCGGCGGTGATCGTGAGCGTGATGTACGGCGAGAGCGGGACCGCCCAGCTCCTCGTGCTCTCGCAGGTGATCCTCTCCTTCCAGCTCGCCTTCGCCGTGTTCCCGCTGGTGCAGTTCACCAGCGACCGCCGGAAGATGGGTGCCTTCGTGAACGCCCTGTGGGTCAAGGTGCTGGCCTGGACCATCGCCGGCATCATTGCGGCCTTGAACATCTGGCTGCTGGTGCAGACCTTCCGCGAGGGCGTGCTCGCGTGAGCCGCCCGCCTCGCCCGTCCCGGAGAGCCTGATGTACGCGCGCATCCTCGTGCCGCTGGAACACACCCGCTGGGACCAGGTCATCCTCGACCACGTCCGTGCGCTCGCGCGCCTGCACAACAGCGCCCTGCTGCTGATCCACGTGGCGGACGGCTTCGCGGCCCGCAACATCGAGCAACTGGACCTGCGGGAGAGCGAGGAGATGAAGCGCGACCGCGCCTATCTCGACGACCGCGCCGCCGAGCTCAGCCGTGAGGGATTCCGCGCCGAGGGCATCCTCGCCTGCGGTGACCCCGCCACGGAGATCGCCGCCGCCGCCGAGCGCGAGGCCTGCGACCTGATCGCGATGGCCACGCACGGGCACGGCTTCTTCGGCGACCTCATCCACGGCTCGGTCGCGGACAAGGTGCGCCATCGCTCGATGACGCCGGTGCTCCTCGTGCGCGGGACACCGCCGGAGGCTTGACGCATCCGCGGGGCGGGGTGAACATCCCGCACCCTTACCCACGCCTGATGCCTCTTCGCCCGACCCGTCCGCGCCACGTGGTGGCAGCCGCTGTCATTGCCGCCGCTGTGCTCATCGCCCTCCCGACCTCGCCTGCCGGCGCCCAGCGTGCGCGACGCGCCGCCGGCTCCGAGCCCTCTGCCGACAATGCGCTGCAGCGCTACGCCAGCATGCCGTGGCGCAACATCGGCCCCATGCGCGGTGGCCGGAGCGTCGCCGTGGCGGGCGGGCCGGGCGAACCGCTGACGTACTTCGCCGGCTATACCGGGGGTGGCCTCTGGCGCACCGACGACGCCGGCATCTCGTGGAGGAACATCTCGGACGGGCAGTTCAACGTCGGCTCCATCGGCGCCATCGCCGTCGCGCCCTCCGATCACAACGTGCTCTACGTGGGCACGGGTGAGTTTGCCATTCGTGGGCAGTCATCCTCGTACGGGGACGGCGTCTACAAGAGCACCGATTTCGGACGCACCTGGACCCACATCGGCCTCAAGGACACGCGGCAGATCAGCGCCGTGCGCGTGCATCCGCAGGATCCGGATCTCGTCTACGTGGCCGCGCAGGGCGATCGCTGGCAGGGCAGCGAGGCCCGCGGCATCTATCGCTCCCGAGATGGCGGCAGGACCTGGAGCCTCGTGCTCAAGGGCGTGAACGCCACCAGCGGTGCCGCTGACCTCTCGATGGACCCCAGCAACCCCCGCATCCTGTATGCGGCGTTCTGGGATCATCAGCGGCTGCCGTGGTACGTGCGCAGCGGCGGTGAGGGCAGCGGCCTCTGGAAGTCCACCGACGGCGGCGACACCTGGACGCGCCTCACGCAGGGCCTGCCCGCGCTGATGGGCAACCTCGGCGTGGCGGTGTCTCCGGCCAACCCGGATCGCGTGTTTGCGATCATCGAGGCGGAGCAGGGTGGCCTCTACCGCAGCGATGACGCAGGGGCCACCTGGCGCCGGCTATCCGGCGACCGGCTGATCCAGACCCGCTCCTGGTACTACATGAAGGTGTTCACGGACCC
>JAYQOZ010000252.1:0-4051 GCA_038145035.1 Gemmatimonadaceae bacterium
CGCACACGCAGCGTCCTGACCGGGTTAGCATCCTCGTCGCGCGCAATGTTCTCGTCGGTGACGTCGATGACCTTGAGGTAGTGCCCGTCGTTGAAGGACGCGCCATTGGTCGAGGTCCCGTCGGCGATCGCGATGTATGCCACGTAGGCCGTCCGCGAGGTGCAGGCCTTCACGGTGTCCGGCACGGGCTGGCTCTCGCAGGTGCAGCGACGGTCGCCCCCATTGGCGTCAGCGGCTTCCATCGCCGCCATCACGCGATCCTCGATGGCCCCTGACGCGCCCTCGAATGCGCGCACCGCTGCCTGCACCACCTCGTTGGACGCGAGGATGTTGCCCTGGATGGCGTAGAACAGCTCGGTCCCCGGCACCTGCCCCTGCACCGAGAGCGAGGCGGCGAGGTTACGGCTGCCGGAGAAGCCGGCGAAGCGCCCCTGCAGGTCGAGGATGCCGAACTGCCGCGTCTGGATCGCCGGATCCTGCATCAGCATCGCGAGGATCTCGGCGGGATGCGTGCCCTTCTGCAGCTCGCCGTGGATCAGCATCTGGTTGGCGCGGCTGCGGTCCACGCCGGCCTGGGCGGCGGCGACTCCGAAGCCCGGTGCGATGATGGCCTGCACATCCATCAGGCCCTTGGCCGGAAAGCGCAGCAGGCTGGCCTGCGCCACGCAGGTGGCGGACGCGACGACCATGCGGCCCGTGGCGCGGTCGAGTGCGATGACGGACCAGGTGGCCAGGGCAGCCTGGGGAGCGGCCGCGATGAGGAGCGCGGCGGCGAGGAGCGGACGGAGGGAGGTGGTGCGGAGCATGGGAGCGAGCCGAGGTGGCGAAAGGGGGCACGGCGCGGAGCGCGCGCCGCGTGCGAGGAACTGCCGCGCGGCCGGGGACGGCAACCGTGCGCGAAGTAGTGTAGCGCGCCCTGGCGGCCGGCGCAGGACGTCTGCCTGCTGAAGGTCAGCTCCTGGCTGGGACGCTGTCGGTGCCGCCGACGCGTCGTATATTCGCCGGATGACCGCGAACGCTCCGCTCGCAATCCTCGCGATCCTGTCGCTTGTCGTGCTGGCCTCGGAGTGGCTGGTGCGGCGCACCGTGCTCCGGCACGCGGGCACGGCGCAGCTAGGCATCCTCATAGCGGCGCTGCTCGCGAACCTAGGCATCATACCCGCCCGTTCGACGGCCGAATCGCCGGTGGCGATGTACGACGGGATCTTCACGTACCTCGCCCCGCTCGCGATCTTCTGGCTGCTGCTCGGCGTGAACCTGCGCACGGTGCGCCGGGCGGGGCTGCCGATGCTGCTGCTGTTTCTCATCGGCGCCTGGGGCACGGCGATGGGCGCCTTCGCGGCCGCCAAGTTGGTCGGCGGGGGCGACGCGCTGCACGGACAGCTGGCCGCCGTGGCGGGCATGTACACCGGCACCTACGTGGGCGGCAGCATCAACTTCAACGCCGTCGCGCTCGAGTACAACGTCGTGCGCGACGGCGTGATCTATGCGGCCACCATCGTGGCCGACAACATCGTCACCACCATCTGGATGGTGGCCACGCTTGCCCTGCCCCGGCTGCTCGCGCCGCTGTTCAAGGGCATCGGCGCCACGGTCTCGGCCGGCGACGGACCGGTGCTCGGCATCGAGGAGGACACCGAGTCGCTGCACCCGGTGGACCTGGCGATCGTCATCGGCCTCGGAGCCGGCGGTGTCTGGGTGGCGGAAACGCTCGCGGCCTGGCTGGGCACCCGGGGCATCAACATCCCGATGATGCTGGTGCTCACGCTGGTGGCGCTGGTGCTGGCACAGGTGCCCGCGGTGTCGCGCCTCCGCGGCCCGCGCGTGGTGGGGCTGTTCTCGGTCTACCTGTTCCTAACGGTCATCGGCGCGTTCTGCGACCTGCGCGCCCTGGCCTCGGTGGGCGAGGCCGGCGTGACCTTGCTGCTCTTCGCGCTCGTAACGGTCGGCGTGCACGGACTGGTGATCTTCGGCAGCGCCCGGCTCTTCCGGATGGACGCCACCATCGCGGCCATCGCGTCGCAGGCCAACGTAGGCGGCGGCACCTCCGCCCTGGCCTGCGCCCGGAGCCTCGGGCGGGAGGACCTGGTCCTCCCTGCCGTGCTGGTGGGCTCCGTGGGGAACGCCCTCGGCAACTTCCTGGGGTTCTGGGTGGCGGGGTCGCTCGGCTAGCGCGATTGGGGCATCTTTCCCGTATGGACGAGCTTGAGCGCCACTTCGCGCCGTTCCGCGCGAACACCATCGGATCCGACACCACCTTCCGTACGCCCTACGGCGAGCAGCGGCTGGTGTACGCCGACTGGACCGCCAGCGGTCGGTTGTATCGCCCCATTGAGGATTCGATTGCCGAGCGCTTCGGGCCGTACGTGGGCAACACGCATAGCGAGTCGTCGGTGACCGGTACGGCGATGACGCTGGCATACCACGAGGCGCACGCCCGCATCAAGCGGCACGTCCACGCGGGCCCCGACGACCTCGTGCTGACGCATGGCGCGGGCATGACGGGTGCGGTCAACAAGCTGCAGCGCATGCTCGGGCTCAAGGCGCCGGAAGGGCTGCGCCGCTTCGTGACGCTGAAGCCCGAGGAACGCCCGGTGGTGTTCGTGACGCATCTGGAGCATCACTCCAACCAGACGTCCTGGTATGAGACGGTCGCCGAGGTGGTGGTGCTGCCGCCGAGCACCGAGGGGCTGGTGGACCTCAACGCGCTGGACACGGCGCTGGCGCAGTACGCCGACCGGCCGCTCAAGATCGGGGCCTTCAGCGCCTGCTCGAACGTGACGGGCGCGCTGACGCCCTATCACGAGCTCGCGCGCCGCGTGCACCGCGCCGGCGGCATCGTGGTCGTGGACTTCGCGGCCTCGGCACCCTACGTCACGATCGACATGCATCCGGCCGGTGACCCGGAGGCCTCGCTCGACGCGGTGGTGTTCTCACCGCACAAGTTTCTCGGCGGACCGGGCTCCTCAGGCGTGCTCGTGTTCAACAAGGCACTGTACCACAACACCGTGCCGGACGAGGCCGGCGGTGGGACGGTGGCCTGGACGAACCCCTGGGGTCAGTACGCCTTCCTCGAGGACATCGAGGCGCGCGAGGACGCCGGGACACCGGGCTTCCTGCAGGCCATCCGCGCCGCGCTGGCCGTGTCGCTCAAGGAGGCGATGACGGTCGAGGCGATGCAGCGGCGCGAACACGAGATCGTGGGCGCGGCGATGGATCGGCTGCTGGCGATTCCGGGCGTGCACCTGCTCGCGCCGACCGTTCGTGAGCGCCTGGCCATCTTCTCGTTCTACATCGAGGCGCTGCATTACAACCTCGTGGTGCGCCTGCTGAACGACCGCTTTGGCGTGCAGGCGCGCGGCGGCTGTTCCTGCGCGGGGACCTATGGGCATTACCTGCTGCACGTAGATCCGACGCGCTCCAAGGCCATCACCGACCGCATCGACCAAGGCGACCTCTCCGAGAAGCCCGGCTGGGTGCGCATCTCGTTCCATCCGACCACGCCGATGGAGGAGCTGCGCTTCGTGCTCGACGCGGTGGCCGCCGTGGCCGAGCACGGGGCCGAGTGGGGCAAGGACTACGAGTACTCAGCGCGCACGAACGAATACGTGCACCGCACGGCGGCGGGCGGTCTCCAGGAGACCGTGAACGGTTGGTTCGCCGGGGCGCTGGGCTAGAGAACCGCTGCGGGCCGCTCGGCCCCCTACCAGGCCACCGGAATGCGCGTGCGCCCGCGGAAGTGCCAGGTATCGGCCACCGCCGGAGCGGCAGCCAGGCGGAGCCCAGGCAATCGCTCGAACAGCACGCGCACGGCCGTGCGCAGTTCGAGCCGCGCCAGCGGCGCGCCGACACAGGCGTGAATGCCCGCCCCGAAGGCGACGTGCGGATTCGGTGACCGTGATGCATCGAAGCGATCCGCATCGGGGAATCGGTCGGCGTCGCGGTTGGCAGATCCGAGCAGCAGGCCGATGCGCTCGCCCTTGGCGAACGCGCGGTCGCCCACCGTCACGTCCTCGAGCGCGAAGCGGGTGAAGAGGTGCAACGGGGCGTC
>JAYQOZ010000253.1:0-4028 GCA_038145035.1 Gemmatimonadaceae bacterium
CCGCGGGCGCGATCGAGGCGTCCTTGTCGGTCTCGATACGCGCCACGACCTCGTTGACCGGCACCGTGCTGCCCTCGTGCACGATGATCTCCGCCAGCACGCCCGCGCTGGGCGCCGGGATCTCGGCATCCACCTTGTCGGTGGAGATCTCGAAGATGGGCTCGTCGCGCTTCACTTCGTCGCCGACCTTCTTGAGCCAGCGCGAGAGGGTGCCCTCGGCGATGGACTCCCCCATCTGCGGCATGATCACGTCTACACGAGCCATTCCAGCACCCTCAGGTCAGAACTTTGTGTCAGGGGAATCGGCGGTCGGCGGAGGCGCGCTCCGCAGGGCCGAGACCACGAGCCAGGACAGGGACAGCGCACCGAGCGCGCCACCGGCCAGCATGTAAATGTACCAATCGCAGGTCGGGATGCCGTCGCACTTCGGGGCCCGGCTGAAAAACGCCACGGCCTTCGAGACCAGCACGCCGATCATCCCGCCGGAGAAGAACCCGGCCACGGCCATGAAGCAGCCGATGCCCGCCGTGCGGGCGAACGACGCCGCCATCGCCTAGTACGACGGTGCGAACGTGTGCCGCGAATCCACCTGGGTATGCAGCTGCACGAAGAACTTCTTCACGTTCCGGTCGAGGCGGCTCTCGCCCATCTGGTCCGTATGCGCCTCGACGAAGGTGTAGTGCCCGCCCTCCATCCTCACGGTGACGGTCAGCTCGGACGGCAGCTCGGGCGTGCCCACGCTGCCCCTGTAGGTGCGGGCGCGCGGCCCCTGGCCGGCCGGCATCATCCCGATGGTCGGAAAGAAGGCGTCGGCGGTGGCGAGTACCGCGTCCGGATGCAGCTGGGTGCGATGAAAGTGGCGCATCGAAGGTCGAGGGGAATGTGGGGAATGGCGCGCGAATCAGGGCTGCGGGGCCGGGGCAGGACCGTCGGCGCTCGGCGGCGCCTCGTTGCGGACGGCCTGCCGCCAGTCGAGCGTGCGCTGCAGCACCTTCGTGGAGTCCAGCCGGAACTGAATGCCCATGGCCCAGTCGCCGGCGGTGACGAACGTCAGGGTGGCCCGGTAGGTGCCCGCCTCAGGCCCGTAGGTAAAGCCATTCCAGACTGTCTTGCGGTCGGCGTTGGTGGCGAAGATGCGGCCTTCCCCATTCACGATGGGCTCGCGCGACTCCTTGTCCAGCACCGTGATGGTGTAGGTGATCCGCTCGAGCGCCCGCGGCGGCATCACGTCGGCGACGACCCGGAACTCATAGTCATCGCTCCACACCCGCATCACGCCGGCATCGGGCGGCGGCCCGCAGGCGGCCGCGGCGACGAGGCCGGCAGACGCGAGCAGGGCGGCGAGTCGGGCGTTCAACGCACGGCGCATCGCGGACTCCTGGGAATGGAAGGCTGCATCCCCGAAAAATAGCGCGGCGACGCCCGGGGGCGAGGGCGGCGGCGCCTATTTCGTCGTGCGCCGCGCGACGGCGCGTACGCGCTGGATCACCGTCCAGCAGGAGGCCGCGGCAAGCAGGAGCACCGTCCCGCGCACGGCCCAGCCGCCGAAGTCGAGGCCGAAAAAGGCCTGCGGGGCGGCCAGCAACGTGATGCGCTCCGGACGTTCCAGCGCCCCGACACCCTTCAGGTCGACCCCCAGCGCATCCGCCTTGGCCCGTGTGTACGACGTGATCTGCACCGCGCTCAGGGCCAGGAGCGACGCCCCCAGCATCGGCAGGCTCTGGAAGGGTCCCGGCGCGGCAAAGAACCAGGCGAAGCCGCCGAGGAGCAGCGCGTCCGCCACACGGTCCAGCGTGGAGTCGAAGAAGCCGCCGAAGGTGCTGGCCGTCCCCGTCCGGCGGGCGACGGCGCCGTCGACCACGTCGAAGAACGCGGTGATGCCGAGCGTCCAGCCCCCGCTGCGAAACCAGCCGAGGGCGAAGCAGGTCGCCGACGCGGCGCAGGCCAGGGTACCCATCACCGTCAGCGCGTTGGGCGAGACCCTGTGCCGCACCAGCCAGTCGATCAGGGGCTCGACGAGGCGCAGGTACCCCGCGCGGATGGCGAGCCACACCGAACGCGGAAACGGCGCGGACGACACGGCTCAGCGGTAGAGCTGGTACTTCCGCATGGACTGCTCGAACGCCACGACATCGGGCAGCACGCGGTCGATCACTTCGTCGGGGTCGCTGCCCGCGAGCAGGGCCTCGCGTGCCTGCGCGCTGCCGAAGCGTTCGTCGAAGCCTCGCACCGTCACGCGCAGCGAGTCCGCGTGCACGCGACCGAGCGCCCAGAGCACGGCCGCGCCGACGCGCGCTGCCTGCACGCGCTCCGGCCGATCCACCTCGATGCGCACCGAGGGAATGCGCCGGCCGCCGAACTTCCCGTCGGTGGGGCGCTGCGGTGTCACCGCCTCGGCGATGAACCGCACGCCGCCCAGGCGGCGGTCCTCGAGCAGCGCCGCCACGCTGTCGGCATTGAGCCAGGGCGCGCCGAAGCGCTGGAAGGGGCGGTCCGTGCCCCGCCCCACGGACACGTTGGTGCGCTCGAAGGCGACCAGCGCCGGGTACAGCAGCGCGCTCGTCGTCGACACCATGGCCGGCGACGGCACGATCCAGGGCAGCCCTGTCTCCTCCCAGCGCATCGAGCGGCGCCAGCCGTCCACCGGCATCACGTGCAGCTGCACGGGAATCTGCAACTCGCCGGCAAAGAGCCGCGCCAGCTCTCCCATCGTCATACCGTGGCGCAGCGGCGCGGGGTATAATGCGTAGGCCGTGCCACGGCGTTCCGGCGACGGGTCGTCGGGATTGGCGAGCGCCGCATCGAGCAACGGTCCCTCCGCGCGCCCGGAGAGCGGATTGGGGCGGTCGAGCACCAGCATCGGAATGTTCGCGCGCGCCGCGGCGCGCATTGCATAGACCATCAGCCCCACCAACGTCCACCTCCGCGGGCCGATATACGGCAGGGCGAACACCAGGGCATCGAGATCCCGCAGCAGGCTGTCGGGAGGCGGCACGGTGCCGTCGCGGTACAGCGAGTGGACGGTGAGTCCGGTCGCCGCGTCCACTTCGTCCGGCAGGTTCTCGGCGTCCGCGGTGCCGCGGATGCCGTGCTCGGGCGAGAACAGCCGCACCAGCGTGATGTTCGCCCCGCGGGCGCGGGCATCACGGCGCAGCAGGTCGGCATCGCTGGCCCCTGTTGCGTCCACGCCGGTCTGGTTCGTCAGAAGGGCGATGCGCTTTCCCGCGATCAGCGCGATCGAATCCTCGAGCAGCACCGTGATGCCCGGACGAACGACCGTGGGTCGTTCCCGGCGCCCCTGGGCCTGCGGCGCCCGCGCGCAGGCTGCCGCGAGCACCACCCCGCGCACGATCATCCGCCAACTGCACCTGTGCCATACGCCGTGACCTTCCACCGCCGTTCGCTCCCTGCCCTCATCGGGCTGCTGCTGGTGTCCTGTACCCAGACGATGCCACCGGCCGCGCCGACACCGGTGACCACCACCGAGGCCCTTCCGGACGCCGTCGTGGCGCCGCGAATCCTGACCGAACCGGCCCCCCTGCTACCGGCCTTCCCGACGGCCCGTGAGGTCCCGCCAGGCCTTCGCGACAGTCTCCCGCCGGCGGCCACGGGCTGGCTCGACCGGACCATCGCCGCGATGTCGCTGCGCGACCAGGTCGCGCAGATGGTCATGGTCTGGGTGCTGGGGGATTATACGAGCACGAGCGACTCGTCGTTCATCCTGGCCCTGCGGCGAGTGCGCGATGACAGGGTCGGGGGCGTCATCATGTCCCTCGGCTCGCCCATTGAGGTGGCGGAAAAGATCAACGCGCTCCAGCGCTCGGCGGCGATGCCCCTGCTGGTGGCATCGGACGTGGAGCCTGGCCTGGGCCGCCTCGAGGGCGGTGTCTTCGCCCCCGGCAGCCTCGTCGCGGGCTCGGCGACCGTCCTGCCGAGCAACGTGGCCATCGGCGCCACGCGACGGCTGGAGCACGAACGCTCCGACGGCCACATCACCGGAGAGGAGTCCCGCGCGGTCGGCATCCACC
>JAYQOZ010000254.1:0-1539 GCA_038145035.1 Gemmatimonadaceae bacterium
TTGCCACCCTTTGCCACGGGGGTAATCTTGACTTTGCCCGGGGGCGTGTGCCGGAGTAGGATCTGCTCGAAGTAGTCCCCGGGCAGCCGCTCGCGGGCGGCGATGTCACGCCCGGTGACCGGTCCGTCTTCGGTACGGCGCGCGAGGTGCAGCGCGCAGATGACGCCGTATTCGGCCCAGGTGGTGATCCGCATGGCCGAAAGATGCGCCGGAGGGGGTAATGGGACAAGCGTTGTCGGTTTCTACCCGTCGCCGGGAACGCCAGGTTCGGTCATCCGCCGAAGGTCGAAGACCACCGTCGCCTGCTCCTCCGAGAGGAGCCCCTCCCGCAGGGCCAGCTCGCGGATTGGAATGCCCTCCTCGATCGAGCGCTTGGTCAGCGCGGCCGCGGCGGCGTAGCCGATGTGGGGCGCCAACGCGGTCGCCAGGGCCGCCGTGCGCTCCACCCAGTGCCGCAGCATGGGCTCGTTGGCCGTCATGCCGCGCACGCAGCGTTCGTCGAACACCTGTGCCGCGTTGCCCAGGATCCGCACCGCGCTGAGCACGTTGTGCGCGATGACAGGCATCATCACGTTCAGCTCGAGCTGGCCCTGCTCCGATGCCGCGCCGACCGTGGCGTCGTGCCCAAGGACCTGGAACACCACCTGGTTCATCATTTCGGCGATGCTCGGATTCACCTTGCCGGGCATGATGCTCGAGCCCGGCTGGACGGCCGGCAGCCGGATCTCGTCAAAGCCGGTCCGCGGGCCGCTGGCGAGGAGGCGGAGGTCGCTCGCAATCTTGCCGAGGTCGAGGGCCAGGGTCCGCCAGGCCGCACTGAAGCCGGCGATGTCGCCCATGCTCTGCATCAGCTGGACCCGATCCTCGCCCTCGCGCAGCGGGAGTCCCGTCAGCGCGCGGAGTTCGGCGACCATCAACGCGGGATACTCCGGCTCCGCATTCACGCCGGTGCCGACGGCCGTTCCCCCGATGCCGAGATCGTGGAGGTAGTCGGCGGCGTCGCGCACGCGGCGCATGCCGCGCTCGACGGAGCCCGCCCAGCCCGCGACCTCCTGCCCCAATCGGATCGGCATGGCGTCCTGCAGGTGCGTGCGCCCGGCCTTCACCAGCTCGTCCCACTCATCGGCCTTGGCCCGCAGGCTTGCCGCGAGGACGGTCAGCGATGCCAGGGCCCCCGCCAACCGGTCCAGGGTCGCCAGGCGGATGGCCGTGGGAATCACGTCGTTGGTCGACTGCGCCATGTTGACGTGATCGTTCGGGTGCACGGGGTCGTACGAGCCGAGGGCGCCGCCCAGCGCCCGCGTCGCGAGGTTGGCCAGGACCTCGTTGACGTTCATGTGCAGGGAGGTCCCGGCCCCGGCCTGGTAGACGTCGACGACGAACTGGTCGCGATGCGCCCCTGCGAGGACGGCGTCCGCGGCCACGATGATGGCATCGGCGCGCGCGGCATCGAGCCGGCCCGTCCGCCGATGCACCGACGCCGCCGCGCGCTTGATGCGCACGACGGCGTAGATGAAGGCCGGATCCGGGCGAAGCCCG
>JAYQOZ010000254.1:1549-4006 GCA_038145035.1 Gemmatimonadaceae bacterium
CCCCCCCCCCCCCCCGCCGCCGGGCTGCCCCCCCACGCGGGGGCCGTTCACGGCCGTCCCGGGGCCACCCCCGCTGACCGGGTAGTTGGCGACTGCCCTCGCGGTCTGCGCCCCGAACAGCGCGTCAGCCGGGACCTCGATGGGTCCGAGCGGATCGCGTTCGGTGCGCGTGGCCGGGGTCACGGGGCCGGACTTGCCGGCGTCGGCAGGTCGAAGAACGAATAGAGGATCAGGCGCGTGCGTCCGTCGACCTCGACCCGGGTGCGTCGGGCGCGGGACGCGTACACCGAACGGCTCGCCGCTGGCGCCACGCCCCACGCCGCGGCGAACGCCGGCTCGATGGAATGCGACCCGTCATCGAGCAGCACACAGTAGATCTGGGTGTCCGCCTCCTCGGAGACCCCGGAGGTGTTGAAGCGCAGCGAGAAGATCATGAGCGCACCCGGCGTCGCGGCCGGCACCCAGGTGAGGGGAAGGGTCTCGCCGTCGCCTGCGGTACCGATGGGATCGTACGTGAAGGGCT
This sequence comes from Gemmatimonadaceae bacterium, assembly GCA_038145035.1. Taxonomy (GTDB): domain Bacteria; phylum Gemmatimonadota; class Gemmatimonadetes; order Gemmatimonadales; family Gemmatimonadaceae; genus Pseudogemmatithrix. The sequence goes on from JAYQOZ010000254.1 coordinate 2,073, forward strand.
CCGCGACGCGGACCTTGGCCTGCACGGGCGGGAAGCCATCGACGTCGCCCGGGACGGTCAGCATCAGCGAATCGCCGACGACGAAGGGAATGCCCGGCACCGATACGAGCTGGTACGTGAGGAGCCCGGCCAGGCTGTTCTTGAAGAGGGTGTCCACACGACCACCCACGTTCGTGTAGAGCCGGTCACCCGCGGATATGGTCGGGAAGGATCCAACCGACGTCTGGGGACTGTAGGGGTACGCGGCGCAGGTCTCCGGCTTGTCGAGGCTCGACGTGAACTCGTCCGCCCGGTAGAACGCGCCGGTCACCCGGAGCTGGAAGGTGCCGGCGCCCGCCGTGTGCGCGATGGCGGAGACGTAGGCCGACTTGTCCTTCGAGGGCTCGAGAGTCTCGATACAGGCCGTGGTCAGCAGCAGGAGGCCCACACGGGCCAGGGTCGAGATGCGCATCATGGTGAAATTCAATGTGGAGAAAAACCGCAGGAACCCCTGACTACCCCTAACTACCCCGCGTCACGTCCGAACGTTACCCACAGCGCCGCGATCACAGGAGCCCCGGTCAACCGCCGGCCACCCGCGCGGTCCCGTTCAGGAAGGGGTGCGCGCGCCGCTCGTGCCCGATGGTGGTGCTCGGCCCGTGCCCCGGCAGCACCTGCGTCGACTCGGGCAGCGTGGCGAGGCGTTCGAGCGAGCGCTGCAGCGCGGACGGGTCGCAGAGCGGGAGGTCCGTGCGCCCGATGGAGCCGGCAAAGAGCACGTCACCGGACAGGCAGAGACCGCCGCCGATGAACGCCACGTGTCCCGGCGCGTGGCCAGGCAGGTGCCAGACGTCGAACGCGATGCCGCCGAAGCGCAGGACGTCCCCCTCGGCAAGTGGGTGATCCGGCGCCGGCGGCGCATCGAAGGGCATCCCGTAGGCGGCGGCCGCGCGAGGCGCGTACTCCCAGAGCGGCGCGTCGAGGGGATGCGCATGCATGGGGGCATCCGGCCAGTGCTCGCGAATCCCGGCGATGCCGCCGATGTGATCGAGGTGCCCGTGGGTCACCCAGATGGCCTCGACGGTGGCGGCCAGTCGGTCAATCTCCGCCAGCAGCCGACGCGGCTCCGCGCCCGGATCCACCAGCACGACGCGCTCGCGGTCCGCATCGTGCAGGAACCACGTGTTCTCGGCGAACGCCCCGACGGTCAGGGCCTGCGCCTTCATCCTGCTGGGGCGGGCACGAGCATCGGCACGGGGGCCGGGGCCGGCTGCCCGTTCCGGCGGGCGGTGAGGAACTTCTCGACCGCGATGGCCGCCGTCGTGGCGTCGCCCACGGCGGTGGTGACCTGCCGCGTCAGCTGTGCGCGCACGTCCCCGGCGGCGAAGAGGCCCGGCACCGAGGTCTGCATGTTCGCATCGGTCACCAGGTACCCGCTGGCGTCGTGTTCCACGTGCTCCTTGATGATGCCCGTGTTCGGCGTGAAGCCGATGAAGATGAAGATGCCCGTGGCCGTGAGATCCGAGGCCGCGCCGGTCTCCACGCTCCGCACGCGGGCGTGCGTCATGAGGCCGTCCCTGCCGACGACCTCGTCCACGACCGTGTTCCAGACCACCTCGATCTTCGGGTTCGCGAACACGCGCTGCTGCACGATCTTGGAGGCGCGGAAGCTGTCGCGGCGGTGCACGAGGTAGACCTTCTCGGCGTATCGCGTGAGGAAATCCGCTTCCTCGCAGGCCGCGTCGCCGCCGCCTACCACCATGATTGTGTGGCCGCGGTAGAACGCCCCGTCGCAGATGGCACAGTACGAGACGCCCTTGCCGGCGTATTCGATCTCACCGGGGATCCCGAGCTTGACCGGCGTCCCGCCCGCCGTCACGATCACCGCCGGCGCGCGGTACACATCGCCATTCTCCCCCGGGACGTCGAACTGCCCATCGGCGGACGTCCGGGTG
>JAYQOZ010000255.1:0-3996 GCA_038145035.1 Gemmatimonadaceae bacterium
CCCCGCCCCCGCGCGGCGCGATGCAGAACCGGCGGGACGGGAGGCGACACGGCTAGATGCCGGCGAACGAGAGTTCGATCTGCCGCCGCATCTCGGCCACCATCTCCGGCAGCATGGGGAAGGCCGCCTCGAGTGCGGCGCTCGCCGGGCCTTCGTACGTCCTGCCCATCTGTGCGAGGTAGTAGCGGGCATAGCGCTCGCCCATGCCCGGGAAGAGCCGCTCGACGAGCAGGTGGCCGCCGCGGATCAAGCCCGCGCTGCCGTAGCGCTCGCCCTCGCCGGCGCGCTGCTGCGCCGGTGTGAGGTTGTCGTTCACCGCCGGCCGCGCAATGGCGCCCGCCGCCTCGTGCGCGAACACGAAGAGCGTCACCTCGGCCGAGTCGGCCGTGGCCGGGAAGGGCACCGCGTACTGGTTGGCGGTCTTGCCGGCCGGGAGCGCGCGGCCCTCGCCGCCCAGGGTCAGCGAGAGCATGAGGTCGCCGCCGGCCTGCTGCGTGAAGTTCAGATAGCGCTGCATCGCCGGCCGCCAGCTGCGCTGCCAGAGCGAATCGGTGGCGGCGAGCGCGGCGCCGCGCGCGCGGAACTCGCCCAGCCACCACTCGCGATAGAACCGCAGGTACTCGTCGTGAAGGGTCTCGACGAACTGCCTGGCCCAGGCACGGTCGTCACTGCGCGGGAACTGCTGCGCGAGGAAGGCAATGATGCCGGCGACCTGCTGGTTCGAGGCCTTCCGCGGATCGCCGTCGGCCTTCAGGAAGTAGTCGAAGGCCTGCCGCATCTCGTCCCAGGAGCCGAAGTACAGCGCCAGGAACTGCGCGTTCAGGAGATGCCCGCGGGCCGCGCCGACGCGCATCAGGTCGTCGCGGGCCTTGTCGAACTCGGTGTAGAGGCCGCGCGTGTTCTTCACCACCGTGAGGCGCTCCGCGTAGCCGCGCGCGAAGATCGGCACCTGGGCCGTGTCCTCCTGCAGCAGCGCGAAGCCGTGCAGCCAGAGGTCCACGTGCTCACGGGTCTTTACCGGCCACTGGACGCCAGGGGCCGGGACGGCGTCCCGGTCGTTGCGGCGGCGCTGGGCCTCGGCAGGCACGGCGCCGCCGGCCAGCGCCCCGAGCAGCAGGCCTAGGCGGCCGAGCGTCCGCAGGTCACGCAGTACTTCCATTCGCTTTCGATCTCCGCGCTGCATCCGGGGCAGCGCCGGATGCGCAGGTTGATGCCGCAGGACGGGCAGTACCGCACCGCGCGTCCGGTGGGCAGCTCCTGTGCACAGTACGGACAGGTCGTGTCCGGTGTGTCGCTGACGACAGGCGTGGGTACCCGGGGTGGGGCGGGCAGTTCGGGTGACGCGGTGGCCCCCGTACCTATCACGGGTTCCGCGCTGACTGATTCGACCTCGACGGCCACCGGCACCGGCACGTCCGGCATGTCCGGCGTGGTCGGCCGGAGGTCGATGTCGACATCGCCGGCCAGGACGCGATCCGCGGCGGCGCGCGAGATGCGCACCTTGGCGTTCAGGTACGTGCGCAGCAGGGCAAGGTCCGGATTCGGCGACCTGAGCTCGTTCTGCAGGTCGTCCTGCATGAGGTCGTCGGCGAACACCCGGTCACCCTCGCCCGCCACCAGCCGCATCACCGCGTGCAGGTAGTCGTCGTTGGTGTCGATGCCGTCGCGTCGAGCCGCCTTGTAGGGCACGAGCGTGTCGAGGATCTCACCGAGGTCGAGGGGACGCTCGAGCGCACCGGCCGCCTGGGCGGCCAGCACCAGCCTGCGGAAGATGAGGTCGAGTGCGTCCATGGGGGTCAGTCCGCGCGCGGCAGCGTGGGGGCTGCCTTGAAGCTATCGGGTTCGGGGAAGGGCGCGACTTCGGTGGTGCGCCCGCCCTTGGCCCGATACGCGGCCAGCCAGCTCTCGAACTGCGATTCCACGGCCCCGCCTGACTGCGTCTGGTCGGCGGCCGCGCGCGTGGCGAGGTGGTTCGCGTACTCGTTCTGCGGATGACCATCGTGGCCACGCACCCACTGCCAGGCGTAGCGATGCCCGACGCTGGCGCGCAGCGCGTCCTTCCAGAGCTCGAGGTTCTCGATCGGTCCCGTCTTCCGCTTCCAGCCGGCGCGGACCCAGCCGAACACCCAGGAGCTCAGGCCGTCGATCAGGTAGCGCGAATCGCTGGTGAACAGCACGCGGCAGTGCTGGCCCTTGGCGCCGAGCGCGCGGAAGGTCTCGATCACCGAGCGCAGCGCCATGCGGTTGTTCGTCGTGCCGGGTTCGCTCACCCAGAGGTCGCGGCGTGTGATGCGGCCGTCGGCGTGACGGTACTCGATGAGCACGCCCGCTCCGCCGGGGTTCGCGCCTTCGCGGCCGTTGCCGAGGCAGGACTCGTCGGCGTAGACGGCGACGAGCGGCAGGCTGTCGTTCATCGCACCACGTCGAGGCTGTCGGCCTCGTCGAGGTACAGGGTCATGGACGCGCCGGTGGACGGATGGCGCGCGCTGATGGCCTCGCGGCCGTTCACGAGCGAGAGCCGCAGCGGCACCACGGTGAACTCCGTGCCGCGGCGCATCACCGTGATGCGCCGCTGGTCGACAATGGCACGCTCGAGCGCGTCGTACTGCGCGACGCTCAGTTGCCCCATGCGACCCCCTTCGGCCCGCTCCACGCGGCAATGAACCGCGCGAGCACGTCGGTGGCGGTCTCGATCTCGGCGATGGGCACGTATTCCTCGGGCGCGTGGGCGAGGGCGATGTCGCCAGGGCCGAAGCAGACGGCGGGGATGCCGGCCGCCGTGAAGAGCGCGGCGTCGGTCCAGCAGGAGAGTCCGTCGAGCGCGGTCGCTGCGCCTGCGGCGCGGGCCGCCTCCACCAGCGCCGTGACGACCGCGTGGTCCACGGGCACGTCATTCGGTGCCTGCACGAGGCCGGGGGTCACCTCGGCCTGGAGGGCAGGCGTGCGTCCCGCGACACGCGCGATGGCGGCGCGGATCTCGTCGGCGAAGTCCTCGCCCCGCTCGCCGGGGATGCTGCGGCGCTCGAGCGAGACGCGGCATTCGGCGGGGAAGGTACTGATGCCCTCGCCGCCGCTGATGGTGCCGGCGTGCAGGGAGGCGTGGCCGAGCAGGGGATGCGAGCGCCTGGTGAGCGTCTCGCGCTGGTAGGCATCGAGCTCGGCGAGTACAAGGGCAGCGTGCGTGACCGCGTCCACGCCGATGTCATAGCGCGAGCCGTGCGCGGCGCGGCCGGTGACGCGCAGGTCGGCCCAGGCGAAGCCGCGATGCGCCGGGCAGATCGCGAGGCGCGTGGGCTCGGTGACGATCGCGGCGTGTGCGGTGACCCCGAGGTCGAGGAGCCGGCGCGTGCCAATGCTCGCGTATTCCTCGTCGACGACCGCGGCGATGATGACTTCGCCGCCGAGCCCGGTGGAGGCGGCGCGGAGTGCCGCGGCACACATGGCGGCGATTCCGCCCTTCATGTCGGCACTGCCGCGGCCGTAGAGGCGACCGTCGCGCTCAAGGGGATCGAAGGGCGCGTGCGTCATGCCGGCCACGCCGACAGTATCGAGGTGGCCGTTCAGGATGAGGGAGCGGCCGCCGTGTCCGCCGCCGATGCGGGCGAGGACGTTGGGGCGTCCCGGGGCGACCTCGGGGAGATCGACGGTGAAGCCCCAACTGCGGAGCGTGTCGGCCAGCAGCTGAGCCACGGCGCCCTCGCCGGGTGCATCGTCGGCGAGGGCAGGATTGCGTGAATCGCAGGCCACGAGGGCCCGCGTCAGCGCGAGGGCGTCGCCGGGCGCGACGGAGGCGTCACGCCGCACGGGAGCGCCCTCGGATCACTTCTTGGCGGCGGGCTTCTTGGCGGCGGGCGCCTTCTTGGCGGCGGGCTTCGCCGCCGCCGTCTTCGCGGCGGGCGCCTTCTTCGCGGCGGGCGCCGTCTTCGCGGCCGACTTGGCTGCGGGCTTCGCGGCCTTGGCCGGCTTTGCGGCCGGCTTCGCGGCCCGCTTTGCGGC
>JAYQOZ010000256.1:0-3979 GCA_038145035.1 Gemmatimonadaceae bacterium
GTCTTCCCGTGGTCGATGTGGCCAATCGTCCCGACGTTCACGTGGGGCTTGGACCGGTCAAATTTTTCCTTCGCCATCGCAGTTCGCTCCGTCTACTGAAGTGGTGGTGACTACTTGGTTCCCTGCACGCGGGCGACCACCTCGTCGCTCACGTTCTGCGGGGCCTGCTCGTACCGATCGAAGTGCATCGAGTAGGTTGCGCGCCCCTGCGTGCGCGAGCGGAGATCCGTCGCGTATCCGAACATTTCCGACAGCGGCACTCGCGCGTTGACGATCTGCGTCCCGCCCCGGTCCTCCTGGGACTGGATCCGCCCGCGCCGGCCGGCCAGGTCGCCCATGACATCGCCGAGGTAATCCTTCGGCACCACGACCTCGACCCGCATCACCGGCTCCATCAGCACCGGCTTGGCCTTCTTGGCCGCGTCCTGGAAGGCCATCGAGCCGGCGATCTTGAACGCCATCTCGGACGAGTCCACGTCGTGGTACGAGCCGTCGTACAGCTCGATCCGGACGTCGTCGATCGGGTAGCCCGCCAGGACGCCCCGCGTCAGGGCCTCCTTGATGCCCTCATCGATCGGCTTGATAAATTCCTTCGGAATGGCGCCCTGGGTGACCTTGTTCTCGAACACGTAGCCGGTCCCGGGCTCGCCCGGGAACAGATGGATCTTCGCGTGCCCGTACTGGCCACGGCCGCCCGTCTGCTTCGCGTACTTCATCTCGCCATCTGCGGCGCGCGTCAGGGTCTCCTTGTAGGCGACCTGCGGCTTGCCGACGCTCGCCTCAACGTTGTGCTCGCGCTTCAGGCGGTCGACGATGATCTCGAGGTGCAGCTCACCCATCCCGCGGATGACCACCTGGCCGGTCTGGTCGTCGGTATTGACGCGGAAGGTCGGATCCTCGGCCATCAGCTTTGCCAGGCCGAGCCCCAGCTTCTCCTGATCGCCCTTGCTCTTCGGCTCGATGGCGAGCGAGATGACGGGCTCCGGGAAGTCCATCGACTCGAGGACCACCGGCTGCTTCTCGTCGCACAGCGTGTCGCCCGTCCGGACGAGCTTGAGCCCCACGGCAGCCGCAATGTCCCCGGCGTAGACCTCCTTGATTTCCTCACGCTTGTTGGCGTGCATCTTCAGGAGGCGGCCGATGCGCTCGGTCTTGCCGCTGGTCGCGTTGTAGACCGACGAGCCGGCGTTCAGCACGCCCGAGTACACGCGGATGAAGGTGAGCTGGCCGACGAAGGGGTCCGCCATGAGCTTGAACGCCAGGGCCGAGAACGGCGCGTCGTCGGATGACGGGCGCTCCAGCGGGGCGTCCCCGTCCTTGGCGTCGGGGTCCACGCCCGTGATCGGCGGCACGTCGATCGGCGACGGCAGGTAGTCCACCACCGCATCGAGAAGGGGCTGCACGCCCTTGTTCTTGAAGGCCGTCCCGCAGATGACCGGCACGAAGGCCGTCTCTTCGTCGCGCACCGACGCGATCACCCGGTTGCGGAGCGCCGCCTTGATCTCGGCCTCGGAGATCTCCTCGCCGCCCAGGTACTTCTCGAGGAGCTTCTCGTCGTGCTCGGCGACCTTCTCGATCAGCTTCTCGCGGTACTCCTGCACCTGCGCCTGCATGTTCGGCCGGGATCTCCGACACGATGTAGTCGGCGCCCATCGTCTCGTCCTTGTAGGTGATCGCCTTCATCCGGACAAGGTCGACGACGCCGATGAAGCGATCCTCGGCGCCAATCGGGAGCTGGATGGCCACGGCGTTGCCGCCGAGCTTGCTGCCGATCTGGTCCAGCGTCATCTTGAAGTCCGCGCCGATACGGTCCATCTTGTTGACGAAGCAGATCCGGGGCACCCGGTACTTGTCCGCCTGCCGCCACACGGTTTCGGACTGCGGCTCCACGCCCGACACGGCGTCGAACACCGCGCACGCGCCGTCCAGCACGCGCAGCGAGCGCTCCACCTCGGCCGTGAAGTCCACGTGGCCCGGGGTGTCGATGATGTTGATGCGGTGGTCCCGCCAGAAGCAGGTCGTGGCCGCCGACGTGATCGTGATGCCGCGCTCCTGCTCCTGCTCCATCCAGTCCATGACGGCCGTGCCCTCATGGACCTCACCAATCTTGTAGGTGATGCCGGTGTAGAACAGGATCCGCTCCGTCGTCGTCGTCTTCCCGGCATCAATGTGGGCCATGATGCCGATGTTGCGCGTCAGGTTGAGCGGTGTCTGGCGAGGCATTTCTCGACTACCTATCCGTAAAAAGAGAGTGAACCGTTACCAGCGATAGTGGGCGAACGCCTTGTTCGCCTCGGCCATCCGGTGCGTGTCTTCGCGCTTCTTGACGGCACCGCCGCGCAGGTTGGACGCATCGAGCAGCTCGTTGGCGAGCTTCTCCTGCATCGTCTTCCCGTCGCCGCGGGACCGGGCGAAGCTCACCAGCCAGCGGATGCTCAGCGACATCCGTCGGTTAGGATTGACCTCGATCGGCACCTGGTAGTTGGAGCCGCCAACCCGGCGCGACTTCACCTCGAGGCTCGGCCTGACGTTCTCGAGGGCCTTCTTGAAGACCTTGAGCGGGTCGTCGCCCGTGCGCTCCTTGATGATGTCGAAGCTCTTGTACAGGATGCCTTCGGCCGTGCTGCGCTTGCCGTCGTGCATCACCGTGTTGATGAACTTGCTGCCCAGCGAGCTGCCGTAGCCCGGGTCAGCCGCCAGTTCACGCGTCGGGATTTCTCGTCTGCGGGGCATGTCTCGCTCTCTCTCCGCGCTACTGCTTCGGGCGCTTCGCGCCGTACTTCGACCGGCTCTGCTTGCGGCCCTGCACGCCGACGGCGTCCAGCGTGCCGCGCACCACGTGATAGCGGACACCCGGCAGGTCCTTCACACGGCCGCCGCGGATCAGCACCAGCGAGTGCTCCTGCAGGTTGTGGCCGACGCCGGGGATATAGGTGGTCACCTCGATCCCGTTCGTCAGGCGCACACGGGCGACCTTGCGCAGGGCCGAGTTCGGCTTCTTGGGGGTCTGCGTGAACACGCGCACGCACACGCCCCGCTTCTGCGGGCTGACCTGGAGCGCGGGGCTCTTGGTCTTCGTGACGATCTTCTTTCGTCCCTGCCGGACGAGCTGGCTGATGGTCGGCATGCGTCAATCACTCATCTGACCGCCGGGAACACCCCGGACGATCAAACGCATCACAGGCAGCGCCATCGCTGCCTTCCCAGAATGCCCCGGACCTTGAGGCGCGAACCGCGCCTGGCGCCCGAGGCGGAAAATGACCCTATTACTGTGTTTCGCTGACGGCTGCCGCCATACGAACCGGCAGAACCGCCATGGGATGGAAGCCCTGGGGACTTCAAATCCGAGCGGTGGGTACCAGATAGGGTGTCCTGGCCCCTAGAGAACCTGACGAATATAGCACCGGACTCCTTTCGAGATCAACCGCCCCGCCTACCGCCCCTGCCTGGCAACCCGATACACGCCTGAAACCGTCCTGAAAATCAGGCTGCCCCGCAGGACGGCTGGCGTCGCCAGGGCCATTTCGCCCAGCGAATTCTTCCCCAGAACCTTGAACTCCGGGCCTGGCTGGAGGATGTAGGTGTCCCCGTCCTCGCTCAGGGCGAAGATCCGGCCGTTGTAGGCCCACGGCGACGCCGTGAACCCGCTGGTGTCGACGTCAATCCGCCGGCGGCCGTAGATCCGCTCACCGGTCAGGGCATCGTTGCACTGCATAAACCCTTGTGATTCAAGAGTATAGAGATACTTCCCGTAGACAAGGGCCGAGGGCATGTAGGAGGCCAGCTTCGGGTGGGACCAGACGACGTAGTCGCTGGTGGTCGCGTCCTCGGCCGGGGTGATGTCGCCGGAGCCGCCCGGCCGCACAGCCCACACGGGCCGGGTGGCGTCTGCCGGGTACCCGGCACTGACGTACAGGCGCCCGTTGGCGGCAAACGGCGGCGGGGTCGAGTTGCTGCCGCGCCCCCGCAGGTGCCCGAG
>JAYQOZ010000257.1:0-3954 GCA_038145035.1 Gemmatimonadaceae bacterium
GTCCTCGTCCTTCGCGGCGATCACGCCGACCAGCGTGCCCACGGCGGCGGTCGTGCCTTCGGAGACCAGCTGCCTGCGCAGGATGCCCTCGCCGCGGGCGACGAGTTCCATCACCGCCTTGTCGGTCTCCACCTCGGCGAGCACGTCGCCGTTCTTGACGGCGTCGCCCTCGGCCTTGTTCCACTTCACCAGGCGCCCCTCTTCCATCGTGGGGCTGAGAGCCTCCATAAAGACCTTAGTCGACATACATCACCTTCTTGACCGCCGCGATGGTCTTCGCGAGGTCGGGCTTGGCGGCCTTCTCGAGCCCCTTGGCGTAGGGCATCGGCACGTCGGCCTGGTGGACACGGACCACGGGATGATCAAGGTCGTCGAAGCATTCGCGCTGGATGTAGTCCACCACCTGCGCGCCGATGCCGGCCAGCTCCCAGCCTTCCTCGAGCACGACGGCACGGTTCGTCTTGCGCACCGAGGCATAGATGGCCTCGGTATCCATCGGGCGGACGGTGCGGAGGTCCACCACGTCCACCTTGATGCCTTCCTTCGCGAGCTCGTCGGCGGCCTTCATGGCGACGAGCACCATCTTGCCGTTGGTGATGATCGAGCAGTCCTCGCCCTCGTGCTTGAGCTCGGCCTTGCCGATGGGGACGATGTAGTCCGTCTCCGGCACCTCGCCCTTGGTGTTGTAGAGCATCTCGCCCTCCAGCACGATGACCGGGTTGTCGTCGCGGATGGCTGCCTTGAGCAGGCCCTTCGCGTCGTAGGGCGTACCCGGCGTGACGACCTTGAGGCCTGGGATGTGTGCCAGCCAGGACTCGAAGGCCTGCGAGTGCTGGGCGGAGAGCTGCAGCGCGGCCCCGTTCGGGCCGCGGAAGACCATCGGAATCGGATACTGGCCGCCGGACATATACAGCATCTTGGCCGCGGCATTGATCACCTGGTCCAGCGCCAGCACGGCGAAGTTCCAGGTCATGAACTCGATGATGGGGCGCAGGCCGACCATCGCCGACCCGACGCCAACGCCGGCGAAGCCCAGCTCGGTGATCGGCGTGTCCACGACGCGCATCTCGCCGAACTCCTCGAGCAGGCCCTTGGAGACCTTGTAGGCACCGTTGTATCGGGCGACTTCCTCGCCCATCAGGAAGACGCGGTCGTCGCGCGCCATCTCCTCGCGAAGGGCCTGGTTGAGGGCCTCGCGGTACGTGATGATGGCCATCGCTCAGCTCTCCGTCGTGACGAGGACGTCTTCGAAGAGCGACTCGAGCGGTGGCTCCGGCGAGGCATCGGCGAAGTCCCAGGAGTCCTGCACGATGCCCTTGATCTCCTCCTCCATCGCCGCGACGTCGTCCTCGCTGAGCTGGCCGGCCTCCAGCATCCGGGCCCTGAGGAGGTTGATGGGGTCGCGCTTGAGGTACTCGTCGAGCTCGGCCTTGCTGCGGTAGGTGCCGGACACGGCATCGGACATCGAGTGCCCCATGTAGCGGTAGGTGCGGACCTCGAGGAGCACCGGCTTGCCCTGCCGGCGGGCGTGCTGGAGTGCGCGCTCGGTGGCCTCGCGCACGGCGAGCACGTCCTGGCCGTCCACGTGCTCGGCGTACATGCCGTCGTAGGAATCGGCGCGGCGCGACAGGTCCTTGATGGCGGCGGCGCGCTCGACGGCGGTGCCCATGCCGTACTTGTTGTTCTCGATGACGAAGAGGCAGGGCAGCTTCCAGAGCGCGGCCATGTTCAGCGCCTCGTGGAAGGCACCGGTGTTCACCACCGACTCGCCCATGAAGCAGACGCAGACCTGGTCGCCGCCGCGGTACTTGATCGCGAAACCGACGCCGGCCGCGAGCGGTACGTGGCCACCGACAATCCCGTGGCCGCCGAGGAAGTTCACGTTGCGGTCGAAGAGATGCATCGAGCCGCCCTTTCCCTTGGAGCAGCCATCGATGCGGCCGAAGAGCTCGGCCATGACCGAGCGCGGCGTCATGCCGCGCGCAATCGCCTGTCCGTGGTCGCGGTAGGTGGTGATGACGTAGTCATCCTCGCGCAGCATCGACATGATGCCCGTGGAGACGGCTTCCTGGCCGATATAGAGGTGGCAGAAGCCACCGATCTTCCCGAGGGCATAGGCCTCGCCGACCTTCTCCTCGAAGCGGCGCTGGAGGAGCATGCCGTGGAGGAGCGCTCTCAGGAGTTCTGGGTTCTCGGACGACTTGGCGTCGGACTTCTTTTTCGCGGCCATTCTCTGGATGACGGAGGACGAAGGACGAAAGCGGAACCACGATGCGCGCTGCAGGTCCTGCAGGGGACGAGACTCCGGACGCGGAAGGCGAGGCCGCAGGGCCTCGTCTCCGCCGCCCCTCGCCCTTCTTCAACGGGAGTTCAGTTCCGCGGCCTGGACCTGCTCCCAGGCGTGGTACGACGACCGCACCAACGGTCCCGACTCGACGTGCCGGAAGCCCATCTTCCTGCCTTCCTCGCGGAACATCGCGAACTCGGCGGGCGTAACGTAGCGGTCGAGCCTGATGTGGTCGTCTGAGGGGCGGAGGTACTGGCCCAGGGTGAGGATGTCGACGTCCACCGTGCGCAGTTCGCGCATGGTCTGGAGGACCTCCTCGTTGGTTTCGCCCATGCCCAGGATGATGCCGGTCTTGGTGGGGATATCGGGGGCGATGCGCCTGGCGACGCGGAAGATCTCCAGCACGCGTTCGTAGCGGCCGCCCGGGCGAGCCTTCTTATAGAGACGCGGGACGGTCTCGGTATTGTGGTTGTAGATCTCCGGTCTGGCCTCGAGGACGCTGCGGATGGAGTCCTCGCTGCCCTGGAAATCGGGCACCAGCACCTCGACCGAGCAGCCCGGCACGGCCTCGTGGACCTGGCGGATGGTCTCGGCGAAGGCCCAGGCTCCGTAGTCCGGCAGGTCGTCGCGGTCGACGCTGGTAACGACGAGGTGCTGCAGGTTCATCGCCCGCGCGGCCTCGGCCACGCGGCCCGGTTCGGCCGGGTCGAACTTGGGCGGCCGCCCGTGGGCCACGGCGCAGTAGGCGCAGTTCCGCGTGCAGACGTCCCCGAGGATCATGAACGTGGCCGTGCCGTGCTCCCAGCACTCGCCGACGTTGGGACAATGGGCCTCCTCGCAGACCGTGTGCAGGTCCAGCTCCCGCATCAGCTGCTTGAGGTGGAGGTAGTTGCCCCCGCCCGGCGCCTTCACCTTGAGCCATTCCGGCTTCCGCTGAGGCAGCGGTTCCGCTCGATGCCGCCCCAGTATCTGATAGAGGTGCTCTGCCATAAGGGATTACGCTAACCCCTGCAGGGATTGAGGGCCATTGACCATAACCATCTAAATGTATTTAAGAAGGTTACGCAATCGAAACCCTCCGGTGGCCTCGCTCTCACGAGCATCGGGTCGGTCAACGCAGCGGGGGCTCGAACCACGAGGCCGACGCGAAAGCTCGCCCCTCCCGCCCCGCACAGGCCAAGCCGAATGAAACCGAAAACCAGGGCAGTCCGTAGATTGGTCAGAACCCCAACACGGGACCGTCGCGATGCTCCGCACCATCTTCACAATTGGCCTCCTCGCCCTCGTGGGCCTCTTCGCCTTGAAGCTCGTCTTCGGCATCCTGGGCGGGATCTTCGGCCTCTTCTTTGCGCTGCTCGGACTGGCAATCCCGGTGCTGATCATCGGGGCCGTCATCTACGTGGCGCTGATGATCTTCTCGCCGGACACGGCGCGCGGGATGCGCGAGAAGTTCGGCGGATCCTGAGCCCCGCCTGATGCGGGGTCCCGGGTGACTACGGCGCGCGCGGGGGCTCCTCGTCGGGCTCGGCGGCGCTGGTGTCCGCGCTCTTTCGGAATGCGCGCAGGTACAGGTTCAGCGAGCCGAAGGAGAGCCGCGACTTCATCTGCAGCATCATCCGGGAACTGTCGTCGGCCAGCCAGATCTCGGCCTGCCCACCCTCGCTGAA
>JAYQOZ010000258.1:0-3926 GCA_038145035.1 Gemmatimonadaceae bacterium
GTCCACTTGTCGCTGAGCGTCTTGGTCGCCGGTCCACCGGCGTTCACCATCGGCTCGATGGCCAGGGTCATCCCCACCTGCAGGCGCGGGCCGCGCTTCGGCTTGCCGTGGTTGGGCACCTGCGGTTCCTCGTGCATCTGCGCGCCCACCCCGTGGCCCACGAGGTCCCGCACCACGCTGAAGCCGGCCTGCGTCACCACGCCCTCGACCGCGTGGCCGATGTCGCCGATATGGTTGCCCACCTTGGTCTCCCGGATGGCCGCCCAAAGCGAGGCCTCCGTGACGTCCATCAGCCGCCTGGCTTCCGGCGAGATCTCGCCCACGGCGTAGGTCCAGGCGGAGTCGGTGTGGAACCCACCATAATGCACGCCGATGTCCACCGTGATGATGTCCCCGGCCCTGAGGATCCGCTTGCTGCTGGGGATCCCGTGCACGATTTCCTCGTTCAGCGAGATGCAGGCCGAGCCGGGGAAGCCGTAGAGACCCTTGAACGAGGGCGTCGCGCCGGCGTGCGAGCGGATGAAGCTCTCCACCATCGCGTCGATCTCGAGCGTGGAGACGCCTGGCTGCAGGGCCGGCTTGATGTGCCGGTGCGTGGCGGCGAGGATGCGGCCGCTGGCCGCCATCGTCTCGAGTTCGCGCGGGCTCTTGAGCTGGATCATCGCGCCGGACCGGGGGCGATGGTCGGGACGCACGCGACGGCCGGAGCCGTCACCGCCTCACGGCCTTGAGGGCGCGCGCCGTGACGTCGTCGAACGACCCGACGGCGTCGATGTGCTGCACGTTTGCACCCTGCGCCACGTACCAGTCGAGCACCGGCTTGGTCTGCGCGTGGTACACGCTCAGCCGGTTGCGGATAGCCTCGGGCTCATCGTCCTTGCGGCGCACCAGGGTACCGCCGCAGTTGTCCGGGCATGGCGTCCCGGGCTGCTGGCCCATGAACGGCTTCTGCGTCTTGTCGCAGGTGGTGCGGCTCGAGAGCCGGTTCACCAGCAGTTCGTCGGCCACCTCGAAGTTGAGCACGACGTCCACCGCCCTTCCGATCTCGGCGCCCATGGCCTGGAGCCCCTCGGCCTGCGGCACGGTACGCACCACACCGTCGAGAATGGCGCCCTTGGCGTAGGACGGCGACAGCAGCGCCTCCTTGAGAATGCCGAGGATGACGCCGTCGGGCACCAGGTCGCCGCGGTTCATGAAGGCCTTGGCCTCGAGGCCCAGCGCCGTCCCTTCCTTGACCGCCGCCCGGAGCACGTCCCCCGTGGCGAGCTTGGGGATGCCGAGGGTGGCGGCGATGCGCTCCCCCTGCGTCCCCTTGCCTGCACCCGGTGGGCCGAGCAGGACGACGATCACCTCAGAAGCCCTGCGTGACGTTCCGCCCGCGGAAGCGGACACGGCCACCCTTCTTCATGAAGCCGTCGTACTTGCGGAGCAGCAGGTGCTGCTGCATCTGCGCCATCGTGTCGAGCGCGACGCCCACGACGATGAGCAGCGAGGTGCCGCCGAACTGGAAGGGCACCGAGAACAGGTCGGCCAGCCAGATCGGGAGCAGCGCGATCACGGTGAGGAACGCGGCACCGGGGAGGGTGATGCGCGACACCACGTGGTCGATGTACTCGGCGGTCTTCGAGCCCGGCTTCACGCCCGGGATGAAGCCACCCTGCTTCTTCAGGTTCTCCGCCAGGTACACCGGAGTGAAGATGATGGACGTGTAGAAGTACGTGAAGAACATGATCAGCACCGCCGAGAGCGAGAAGTACAGCCACGTCCCGGGGGCGAACAGGTCGGAGAACTGGGCCAGCGACGGATTGCCGGAAAACTGCGCGATGGCGCCCGGCACCACGATGATGGACTGCGCGAAGATGATCGGCATCACGCCCGCGGTGTTGATGCGGAGCGGGATGAAGTTGCGGGCGGCCTCACGCTGCCGCCCGCGGGCCATCGTGCGCTGTGGGATCTGGATGGCGATCCGGCGGGCGGCGAGGGTCATCGCGACCACGCCGGCCACGACCCGCACCATCGTGACGGTCATGCCGATGAGCGAGAGCAGCGAGACCGCGCCCGTGCTCACGACCGAAATCGTCTGGAAGATGCCCGGGATGAAGCGCTCGACGATCGAGAAGAAGATCAGCAGCGAGGCGCCGTTGCCGAGGCCGCGCTCCGTGATCTGCTCGCCCAGCCACATGACGAACAGCGCGCCGGTGGTGAGGAAGAGCACCATCTGGAAGATGAAGCCCGTCCCCGGGTTCAGGACCGCGCCCTGCACGCCCGAGGTGAACAGCGCGTAGCCATAGCCCTGCACGGCAGCGAGGGCGACGGTGCCGTAGCGCGTCCACTGGGTGATCTTCTTGCGCCCTTCCTCGTCCTTCTGGAGCTTGTCGAGGGTCGGCACCACCGCGGCCGCGATCTGCATGAAGATCGAGGACGAGATGTAGGGCATGATGCCCAGCGCGAAGATCGTGGAGCGGGAGAGATTCCCGCCCACGAACAGGTCGTACAGCCCGAGCAGCCCGCCGCCCTGGCTCGCGAAGAAGTCCAGCATTGCCGTCACGTCCACGCCGGGGGCGGTGACGTGCGACCCCACCCGGTAGATCACCAGGCAGAGGAACGTGAACGTGATCTTCTGCCAGAGCTCCGGCGTGCGGTAGATGTTGCCCACCGCCGCCATCGGGTTCGGCTGCGCCATTGCTTACGCCTCGACCGCGCCGCCGGCGGCGACGATCTTGGCCTTGGCCGCGGCGCTCACCTTGAGCCCCTTGAGCGTGTAGGCCTTCGTGACCTCGCCATTGGCGAGGACCTTGGCGGGACCCTTCGACGCCTTGGCGAGGCCGGCGGCCTCCAGCGTCTCCATCGTCACGTCCGTGCCGGCGACCTGCGCCAGGTCATCGAGCCCGATGACCTGCGCCTCGACCCGGAACGGGTTCGTGAACCCGCGCTTCGGCACGCGGCGGGTCAGCGGCATCTGGCCGCCCTCGAAGTGCGGCTTGTTGCCGCCCGGGCCGTGGTGGCCGGCGCGGGCCTTGATGCCCTTGTGGCCCTTGCCCGACGTCTTGCCCGTGCCGGAGCCCGGGCCGCGCCCGAGACGCTTGCGGTTCCGGTGCGAGCCCGGCGCGCGCGCCAGGGTACCCAAGGTGATCTTTTCGTCGCTCATCGCTTACTCCTTCACGGGCGTGACGGTCACCAGGTGCCGCACGCGCTTGATCATCCCACGGAGGCTCGGGCTGTCCTGGTGCACCACCGAATCCTGGTGGTGCCTGAGGCCGAGCGCCTCGAGGGTGGCGTTCATCGTCTTGTTGTGGCCGATCCCGGACCGCACCTGCGTGATGCGGACCTTCCCCTCGGTGAGGGTGTTCGGCTCGGTGTGCTTGGGCCCGCGGGTGCGGTGCCACACGAATGTGCGTGCCATCAGACGGTCTCCTTCGACTTCGCCCGCGACTTGTACGGCAGCGAGGAGACCTCGACGCCGCGCTCGCGCGCAATCTGCTCCACCGTGGTCAGGCTGGTGAGCCCGTCCAGCGCGGCGAGCACCATGTTGTGCGGGTTCGTGGACCCCAGCGACTTCGTCAGGATGTCGTGGATGCCGACGCACTCGAGCACCGCACGCACCGCGCCGCCGGCGATCACGCCGGCACCGGGGGCCGCCGGCTTCATCAGGACCTTGCCGGCCCCGTGACGCCCGACGATCTCGTGCGGGATGGTCGCGCCCGTCATCGGGACGCTCACCATCTTGCGACGCGCACCCTCGACAGCCTTGCGGACCGCCTCGGACACCTCGTTCGCCTTGCCCGTCGCCACGCCCACCTTCCCCTGCCCATCGCCGACGGCGACGAGCGCGTTGAAGCTGAAGCGCCGGCCGCCCTTCACGACCTTCGCGACGCGGTTGATGTGGATGACGCGCGACTCGCGCAGCGCACCCGGCTCGGGCGCGA
>JAYQOZ010000259.1:0-3924 GCA_038145035.1 Gemmatimonadaceae bacterium
GGCCGGCGCGGATGTCAACGCGACGACCGGGGGGGGCGAGACCGTGCTGATGACGGCCGCCCGGACGGGGCGCGCGGATGCCATCCGGGCGCTGCTGACGGCAGGTGCAAGGGTCGACGCCGTGGATCCGCGGCGGGGCCAGACGGCCCTGATGTGGGCGGCGGCGGCCGGAAACGTGGACGGCATGCGGGCGCTGATCGAAGGTGGTGCCAGCGTGACGGCCCGGTCGACGGAGGTGGACTTCAAGCGGGTCGGCCGGCCGGGGATGGCCGCGAACGCCGGCAATCAGGCGCCTGTGATCGAGTTCTCGCCCCTGGCCTTTGCGGTCCGCGGCGGGCACATCGAGGCGGTGGACCTGCTCCTGGAGAAGGGCGCCGACCCGAACGAGAAGCTGCCGGACGGCCTCAGCATGCCGATCCTGGCGGTGATCAACGCGCACTGGGAGCTGGCCGGGCGGCTGGTGGACCGGGGCGCCGATGTGAACGCGGCTGATGCCGGCTGGACGGTGCTGCACCAGGTGGCCCGCTCGCGCTCGCTGACCGTGGGCCACGTGCCGCACCCGACCGAGACGGGGACGCTGAGCAGCCTGGACCTGGCGAAGAAGCTGGTCGCGAAGGGTGCCAACGTGAACGCCCGGATGACGAAGGACGGGATGCGGGCGGACGGGTACCGGACGCAGCTGAACCGGATCGGCGCCACGCCCTACCTGCTGGCGGCGAAGGGCGTGGACCACGAGCTGATGCGCCTGCTGCTGGCCAATGGGGCCGACCCCCTGCTGACCAACGATCACGGGATGCGGCCCCTGATGGTGGCGGCCGGCGTGGCCCTGCACGCGACCGGTGAGGACACCGGGACGCACGAGGATGCGCTGGAGGCCGTGAAGGTCGCCTACGAGGCCGACAAGGATGTCAACTACGTGGACAAGCGCGGCCATACGGCGCTGCTCGGCGCCGCGCGGCGGGGCTCGGTGGCGGTCTGCCGCTTCCTCATCGAGCGTGGCGCGGACCTGAGCGTCACCATCAAGCGGGAGAACTTCGTCGGGCAGTCGTACGGCACGAAGGGCCTGTCGTGGACCCCGCTGACGATCGCCCTCGGCTACGGGCAGGACGGGGAGCCGCTGTTCCTCGGGTCCGAACGCAATTTCGAAGTCGCGGCGTATCTCTACAAGGAGATGAAGCAGCGCGGCCTGTCCTTCGAGCACGAACACCCGACATCCCTGGCCCTGATTCAGGAGATGGTCGGGGAGAAGCCGGCGGTTGCCTCGGCCGCCAACGCCCAGTAGGCCAGCGGGCCGCGTCGGGGCCGTCCGGCCGTGGCGCGGCCCGTGGGATAATGCTCCGGTCGGGGCGTAGCGCAGCCTGGTAGCGCACCTGCCTTGGGCGCAGGGGGTCGCTGGTTCGAATCCAGTCGCCCCGACCACTCTTCCCCTCAGCTCAACGGCCGGTGACCACAGCGGGAGCAGGCCGCCCGCCAACCGCGTCGTCGCCACGCTCCCTCTCAACTCCGCGGCCGGAGCCGGCCTACCGAATCCTCGGCATCGCGCCACACGGGAAGTCCGGGATGGACGGCGCCACCGGAGCCGCATAGTCTTCCGCCATCTACCCTTCCGTCAGGGGCCTCTCCGGGGGCCCCTTTTTTTCTGGGTCTCGACAGTGACGTGGCGGCCGCAGGGTTGCCAGTGTGTCCCCTGTTGCGCCGGGAGGGGAGGCCCCGCACAATGGGACCTCACACAGGGAGCGCGATGCAGAGACGGTGGGCAGGCACGGGAACGGTCGTGGTGGCAATGGCGGTGGGCATGCTCGCGTGCGCCCCCCCGGCGCCATCGCCAGCGGACGCCCCTCCGGCGATGGCCACGTGGGGCGGAGACCTCACGCCGGTCGTATCGGTGAAGGAGCTGATGCGAGACGTCATCGACCCGATGTCCGACTTCATCTTCCTGTCCGTCGGCACGGTGGTCAGCCGTGAGGGCATCCGTGAGTGGAAGCCGACGACCGAGGAGGAGTGGGCGAAGGTGCGCCAGGGCGCGGTGGCCATGGCGGAGGTGAGCTACCTGCTGAAGGTCCCACGGCTCCTGGCCCCCGAAGGGGACCTGAACGAGAGCGAAGGGCCTGACGCGCCGGAGATTTCGCCGGCCGAGATCAAGGCGAAGATCGAGCGCGACCCGGTGCTCTGGCAGGCGAAGATCGAGGCACTGCGGAACGTGGGCCGGGCCGTGATGGAGATCGTCGAGCGCCGGGACGCCGGGGCGCTGGAGCAGGCCAACGAGGA
This sequence comes from Gemmatimonadaceae bacterium, assembly GCA_038145035.1. GTDB lineage: Bacteria > Gemmatimonadota > Gemmatimonadetes > Gemmatimonadales > Gemmatimonadaceae > Pseudogemmatithrix. The sequence goes on from JAYQOZ010000259.1 coordinate 2,269, forward strand.
CCTGGACCGGGCCTGCGAGAGCTGCCACATGGAGTTCTGGTACCCGGGCCAGAAGGAACTCTTCCGCAAGATGCGCGACCGCGAGCGCCTGCAACAGGCCGAATGACCGTCCGCGCCGTCGTCGGCGCGCTGGCCCTCCTGCTCGGGATCGGCCGAGCCGAGGCCCATCACTCCTTCGCCGCCGAATTCGACGCGGTCCATCCCCGCGTGCTGATGGGGACGGTGTCCCGGATGGAGTGGGTCAACCCGCATGCCTATCTGTCGCTGGACGTGCGCGAGGCCGATGGCCGCGTGGCCTGCTGGGCGCTGGAACTCCCGCCGCCGAACGCGCTGCGACGGCGGGGCCTGAGCCCACGGCAGCTGGTGCCGGGGATGCGCGTGCGCCTGAAGGTGTATCCGGCGAAGGATGGCCGGCTGGCGGCCTCGACCCAGTGGCTGGAGCTGCCCGGAGGCCGGCGGATTGTCACCGGCACCCCGGACAGCTTGAACTAGACGCCTACTTCGTCAGGGACTTCTCGAGGACGGTCGGCCGCCCGAAGACGATCGGGTCAATCGGACCGTTCAGCTTGATCTCGTTCAGTTCGAGCGCCTCGCGGCCGTCCAGCCAGAGGAACTCGATGTGGAAGGGCAGCTTCACGCCGTCCACCTCGCGGTAGTCCGTGTAGTCGAACTGGGTGGGCATGCGGCCGATCGGGGACGGGCCGTAGCGGATGACGCGGCGGAGCAGGCCCGTCTCCTCATCGAAGTAGAGCGACGCGACGCTGGTGCCAGGCCCGTTGCCCTGCACTACCGTCATCATCTTGCCGTCGATCTCGGCCGGGTCCACCGTGCGCAGCCGCTTGAGCGCTGTCTTGATCTGCGTCGGGAACATCATCTGGGCGTCCAGGTCGATGCCGTCCAGCTCCGCGCCGGCCAGCAGGTGCTCGCCCACGACGTTGATCGGGGTCTTCGTCCAGCCCACCTTGCCGTCGAAGTTACGGACGGTGGCGTCGCGACCCTGCGCCTCGTATGTGATGACCATCGAGCGCTGGTTGGGCTTCTTCGCGTAGAGCTTCACCTTGGCGCCGCCGCCGAACCCGCGGAAGCCCAGGCTGTTCCCCGAGGCCTCGTAGCTCGAGAAGCTGCCGGCCTTGGCCGCGCCGCCGATCGCCTCGATGTACTTGTCGATCACGCTCGCGGCCTTCGGCTGGCCCTCCACGGAGCTGAACTGGATATCTTCCGGGATGAAGTCCCGCTCCCCGTAGATCTGGTCCATGGTCGGCGTGTAGATCGGCGTGGAGCGGCCGCGGTGGCAGCTCCAGCACGAGATCACCTCACGCCCGCCGAAGTGCGTCTTGTTGATGGCGATGACCATCGCCGACATCTCGCGCGCCTTCTTCTTCATGGGCGTGTCGGCTTCCCAGACCACCAGGTCCGTGCCCGCGTTCTCGTGGCAGGTGGCGCAGTCGCCCCCGACGGCGTTCGTCATCAGGCCCATGAGGGGCAGGAAGTCGGCCAGGGGCACGTCCTTGAGGACCTGGACGTTCTTGAAGCCCTCGCCCGAGGACACCTGCGCCTTGGTGGCGTCGGCCACCTTCTTGGACTGGGCGGGGGGCGGCGACCGCACCCAGCCCCCCCCCCACCCCCCCCCCCCCCCCCCCCCCCCGGGGCGTAAGG
>JAYQOZ010000260.1:0-3888 GCA_038145035.1 Gemmatimonadaceae bacterium
CATCAACACCAGCCGCGACAAGGTCACCTTCCACCGCTGGGCCGACATGCCCAAGGAGACGGTCACCGACCAGATCTCCCGCCGCCTCGTGACCGGCCAGGGCATGATGCTCGCCCACGTCTACCTCGCCAAGGGGGCCATCGTCCCACGGCACCAGCACCACAACGAGCAGCTGACCTACATCCTCGAGGGCGCGCTGCGCTTCTGGATCGGCGAGGATGAGTCCGAGACCATCGACGTGCGCGCCGGCGAGGTACTGCACATCCCATCCAATGTCTGGCACAAGGCCGAGGCCCTCGAGGATACGCTCGACGTGGACGTCTTCAATCCGCCCCGCGAGGACTGGCTGAACCACACGGACTCCTACTTCCACAAGAAGTAGCCGTGGACCTCGGCATCAAGGGGCGCGTCGCCTTCGTGGCCGCGGCGAGCCGTGGGCTCGGTGCCGCGACCGCGGAGGCGCTGGCGGCCGAGGGCGCGACCATCGTGGCCTGCGCACGCTCGGCGGAGATCCACCAGCGCATGGCCGGCATCCGTGCGCGCCACGGCGTGGAGGCTACCGGCCTCGTGGCCGATGTATCCAACCCCGCCGATGTGACACGGGCCATCGCCGAGGCGCAGGCGCGGCACGGGCGCGTGGACATCCTGGTCACGAACGCTGGCGGCCCGCCCTCAGGCCCCTTCGAGCAGCACACGCCCGAGGACTGGCAGCGCGCCGTGGCGCTCACGCTGGACAGCGTGGTGAATCTCACCCGCGAGGTGCTCCCCGGCATGAAGGCCCGCCGCTGGGGTCGCATCCTCAACGTAACCTCGATCGCCGTGAAGCAGCCGGTGGACAACCTGATCCTCTCCAACAGCGTCCGCGCCGCCGTCACCGGATTCGCGCGCACGCTGGCCAATGAGGTCGCACCCTTCGGCATCACGGTCAACAACCTCCTGCCGGGCTACACGCGCACGGAGCGGCTCGAGGAGCTCGCCGCCGCGAATGCGGGCCGCAAGGGCAGCACGCGCGATGCGGAGTTCGCGCTGTGGACCACGCAGATCCCCATGGGTCGCGTGGGTGAGCCCGAGGAGTTCGCGGCGCTCGCCGCCTTCCTCGCCAGCGAGCCTGCGAGCTACATCACCGCCCAGAGCATCGCCGTGGACGGCGGCTGGATCCGAAGCCTCCTCTAGTCCGCCCGCAGCTTCGTCCTTCGTCCTCCCACCTTCGTCAATACGAATGGCCTCCATCACTGCCACCCCGTACATCTGGCGCGACGGCGCCTTCATCCCCTGGGACCAGGCGCAGGTGCACGTGCTCGCGCACTCGGTGCAGTTCGGCTCCGCCGTGTTCGAGGGCATCCGCTGCTATCCCACGAAGCAGGGCCCGGCCATCTTCCGGCTGCGCGAGCATCTGCGCCGCCTCCTGCACTCCTGCAAGATCTACCGGATGCCCGTGGCGTACTCCATCGATCAGCTCGTGGAAGCGATCCGCGACCTGGTGCGGAAGAACGCCCTCGAGGAGTGCTACCTGCGGCCGATGGTGGTGCGCGGCTACGGCGCGTCGGGGATGGTGCCGTTCGACAGCCCGGTCGAGGTCTATCTGCCCTGCTGGCCCTGGGGTGCCTACCTCGGCGCCACCGCACTCGAACAGGGCGTCGACGCCTGTGTGTCGAGCTGGCATCGGGTGGCGCCCAACACGATTCCCGCGATGGCGAAGATCGCCGGCAACTACCTCGGCGGCCAGCTCATCAAAATGGAAGCACTGGCCAACGGCTTTCAGGAGGCCATCGCGCTCGGCCCGGACGGCCTGTTGAGCGAGGGCTCGGGGCAGAACGTGTTCGTGGTCGAGGGCGGAACGCTGTACACGCCGCCCATCGACGGCACGATGCTGCCCGGCATCACGCGGCACAGCGTGCTCGCCATTGCGGAGGACCTGGGGATTCCCGTGGTCATCCAACCGCTGGCGCGCGAAGTGCTCTACACCGGCGACGAGGTCTTCGTCTGCGGCACCGCCAGCGAGGTCACGCCGGTCCGAAGTGTGGATCGCCTCCCGGTCGGGAACGGCGTGCCCGGCCCCGTGACGACGCGGATTCAGGCCCGCTACCTCGATATCGTGCACGGCCGCGTGGAGGATACGCGGGGCTGGCTCACCCATGTCTGAGTCGGCGCCGCCCTCGCGGCTCCGCCTGCTGCGTTCCGCCTCGCTCGCAGCGCTGCTCGCATCGGGCAGCCTGGCGGCGCCCCTCGCGGCCCAGGGTGCGCCGCCATTTGCGATCTCGACCGACCGGCCCAGCATCTCCGCCACGCCATCGCTGGTCCCGGCCGGGCGTTGGCTGCTGGAGTCCGGTGTGACCGTGGGGTCCGGAAACTTCACGGAGGAGTTCTTGCAGCTCCCGGAGATCGTCCTGCGCCGTGGACTGGCCGCGCGCCTCGAGGCAACGCTGGCCCTCCCGGCGTATCGCGCCGAGGGGATGTCGGCCCTCGGCGGTACCGGCCCGCGACGAACCGGCTACACCGATCCCGCGATGGCGCTGCGCATCGGCGTGGTGGGGGCGGAGGCCGCAGCGGGTCTCCTCCCGACACTGGCCCTGCTTGTGGGGACGAGCGTGCCCATCCGCCAGTCGTTCTCGGCAGACGGCGCGCAGCCGGCCGCAAGCGTCAGGGCCGGCGGGGCGCTGACGCCGCGCCTGGGCCTGCTGGCCAACGCGGGCGCCACGCGCAGCACGGACGGCACGGTCGTGCCGCGCCTGAGCGGGCTGCTCTCGGCGGCGCTTGGGCCACGGGCGGGGCTGTTCGTGGAGACGGCGATCCAGCGACCCGGCGAAGGCTGGGAGCGACCGTTGCTCTCGTTGGGTTTCACGCAACTGGTTGGCACACGGACGCAACTGGATCTCTTCACACGGCGCATCGGCGCTTCCGGCGACCACATCGAGTTCGGCGCCGGGCTGTCCGTCGCCCGCTGAGCGGTGTCGCGGGCCGCGCGGAGGCCCCCTAGCTGCGTCGCGCGACCAGCAGCATCTCGCTCGAGAGACGGGTGAGCGGGCGACCGCTAAAGGATTCCCAGGCCTGCTCGACCACCAGCCCCACGTCCCGCATCAGCTCCGCGAGCTGCGAGGCCGTGTACAGCCGGATGCGGTGCTCCCGATGCTCGGTGCGCCTGCGGGTCTGCCAGGTGGACTGAATCGTGAGCAGGCCCGACAGTGGATCGAAGCTCCGGTCCTGGACCACGATGGTGCCATCACTGGTTTCCCAGCCATCGCGCGACAGAAAGCGGGCCATCACACCGTCGCGGCTGCCCCCTTGCCACACCATCACCCCGCCAGGCTTCAGCACCCGCGCGCATTCGGCGAGCACCTGTCGGTCATCCCGCGCGTCGTCGAAGAAGCCGAAGCTGGTGAACAGGTTGGTCAGCGCATCGAAGCGCCGCGTCCAGCGCCCCGGCAGCCGGCGCATGTCACCGCGCCTGTAGCGCAGGCGGCGACCGGTCCCACGCCGCTTGGCGACGGCCAGCAGTTCCCGGCTCAAGTCATAGCCATCGACGTCGAAACCGGCCTCGGCCAGCAGCTGCGCGTGGCGGCCCTGTCCGCAGGCGAGGTCCAGCACGCGAGCGCCGGAGGGTAACGCCAGCAACTCGATCAGCCGCCCGACCTGCGCGCGGTCCTCCTGCAGGTTGAACAGCGGCTCATACTCGTTCAGGTAGCCCTGATCGAAGTAGGACTTCCACCACTCGGCGCGGGGCGTCTTGGGAGGCACTGAAGCGGAGGACGGAGGACAGGGGACGAAGGCGGAGGACCGGGATGCGCATCCGCCCGAACATCTGCAAACTATCCCTATCGCGACCGCGAAGAAGAAGAAGAAGAAGAAGAAGAAGAAGAAGCGGCCGGGCGACGACAGCTAGGACACAGG
>JAYQOZ010000261.1:0-3869 GCA_038145035.1 Gemmatimonadaceae bacterium
CCCACCGACCCACTCCACTGCACCCGGTGTCCAGCCCGCTGCACGGCCGCCAGCGAGTCCCGCACGTCCGGGCTCGGCGCCCCATCGAACCTGGCGACAATCGGCGCTTCCTCCGGGGCCGGTCGCAACGCCCGCCACAGGCTGATGAGCAGCGCGGCCGCCAGCGCCGCGACGGCCACGCCGCGAAGCACCGCCTCGAGGCGCAGGCGCGCCAGCCGGTGTTCAGCGGGTGAGCGCATACACCACCAGGTTCACGCCGAATCGCGTGTTGTCGACCGAGAGAAAGCGCTTGTTGTCGGGATGGTAGTTCCACTCGGAGCTGTAGTCCTTGCTGGAGTACAGCACCGCGATCCGCCCCTCACGCATCACGCACTGCAGCTGCTTGTGCACGAGGTTGTCGCCCCAGCCGTTGAGTTCGTGGCTGGTGGTGGGCGGTCCGTCGGGGAACTCGAAGAAGCAGCGGTAGAGCTCGTGGTCGTTGGGCAGGTCCCGCAGCGGCCCCACCGTCGCCGCGATCTCTTCCCACACAGTGCGATGGAACTCGCCGTCAATGTCGTGGTTGTGATCGTCCACGAACAGCAGGCCGCCGCGACGGACGTACTCCCGCAGCGTGGCCTTCTCGACGTCGCTGAAGCGCACCGGGAGATGGCCGGTGAGATGGACCAGCGGGTACTGGAACAGCTCGCGCGAGCCGAGCGGCACCACCGCGCCGGTGGGCGCCACGTCGATGGCCGTGTAGCGCGCGATCGAATCGATGAGATTCGGCGGCACCATCGGTGCGCTGTCCCAGTCGCCGGAGTCGTACTGCGCAGTGGCCCAGGTGAACTCCGCCACTAGGTCCCCCAGGGCGAGAGGGGGCCACGGCGCGGCGGCGCACTCAGCAGGCTGCGGCGCGCCGCCAACAATGGCGCCGTGACGTCGCCACCACGGCGCAGCGCATCGGCGGCTGCATCCAGCGCAATGGCGGCGCCGCGTTCCTCCTCAGGCAGCGCCACGCGGAGCAGCAGCAACGAATCCGCGGCCGCCGCGGCATCGCGCGGGACGATGGTGAGGGCGGCGTCGAAGCGCGCGAGGCGTTCCGCGCGCTCGGGATCCAGGGGGACGCGGGGCCTGCGCGTGTTCGGGCGTGCCTCATCCTTGCCAGCGAGCCGCACGCGCGCGAGGTCGACCACCACCTGCGGCGGGCGCCCGCGCAGGTAGATGCGCTCCGCAGCCCGCGCGCGCTGCAGGGCCGCAATGGCGCGCTCCATCCACGGAATGGCAGCGGCGGGATTCGCGGTCTCCAGTTCGCCGGCCGCGCGCCACATGTGATTGTATGCCTCGAGCAGCGGCCGGTTGATGGCCACCACCGGCGTCTCGTCGCCCTGATTGTCCAGATTGCGCGTGGGATCGACGTTGGCGGCGCGTTCGGCCGCCGCGAGGATGTCATCCGGATTCACCTCGCCATCCGGCGCGTGCTCGTGGCCGTCGCCGGCAAAGTGCGAGTGCTCACCGCCGTCCGCATCGCCGCCGAGGCGCAGAAAGACGACCTAGCCGACCTTCTTGCGCAGCTTCACCTGGTCCACGGCGATGCGCCGCGAGCGCCGGGTGAGCTCGGCCGCGGAGAGCCGCCGCGCCACGCCGACGAGCTCCTGCGTCTGCATCAGGATCATGCGCTGCGAGAGCGCGTCCTTCTCGGGTTCGCTGGGCGGCAGCGGGTCCACGGCCACCGAGTCGTACTCGTCGGCGCGCGCGATGCGCAGTGTGCGTGTCTCGGAGGTGCCCAGCCCCGGCCCGCCGACGTCGTTGCGATCGCGGGCGACGGCGCGCAGGTGGATCAAGTCGCCGGGCCTCAGGCCCATGCTGTCCAGCCGGACCGCGCCCTCGATGCGACCGCTGCGAGCGGCGGCGGCGAACTCGCGCGCAGCGGCGCGCACCGTGCGGAACATGTAGAGCTCGCCGCTCCCGGCCGAGATGATGAGCTCGAAGGCGGCGTCGCGCAGGCCAAGGTCGTCGCGGAGTTCGGCGGCCAGCGGGAGCGTGCCGGTGGCGACGCGCAGCACGGAGTCCCGCGCCGGGGCCTCCAGCTGCACGGCGGGCACGGAGTCCGGGATCGGTTCAAGGACGATGACGCGTTCGCCGGCCGCGCTTGTCAGGCGCAGGGCCTGGGCCGTTGCCGGGAGCGAGAGCGCCAGTGTCCAGCGATTGCCGCGCTCCGCGGCGGCGAGGGCAGGGCCGCCGCTGTCCGCAGGCAGCGCGCGCACACCCGCGCCGAGCCCTTCGAGCGTCACGAGGCTGCCCACAAGCGCTCGCACGGTGGTCGGTTCATCAAGCACCCGTGCGGGCAGCCCGCTGTACGCCGGTGGCGTCACCCGGGCGACGATGGTGGCGAGCGGGTTCAGGATGGCGGCCGTCGCGGCACCCACGCGGTCGAGCGCGTCGCCGGCGGCGGGTGCCGTCACGCGCCGCAGGGCCCCCGACGGCACGACGGCGCCGAGCACCAGGGCGAGCACCACGGCGATGGCCGGTCGCAGCAGCGTCGCCCGCGCGGTGCGGCGCACCTCGTCCTCGAGGGGCACGGCGGCCGTGCGCACACGCAATGCCCCCACCTCGTCGGCAAGACCGGCCTCCGTCACCAGTGCGTACTGCAGGGCGGGCAGGCGCCGCTCGAACCAGAGGGCGAGTTCCTCGTCCGTGGCACGCCAGACATCGCGCACCGGTCCGGCGAGATGCCAGAGGCCGATCACCAGCGCCGCGAGCCAGGGCGCCGGGGCGAGTCGCGCGCGCGTCGAGAGCTCCAGGCCGACGACGGTATCGAGTAACAGCAGGAGCGCCGTCGCCAGCGCCATCCCGAGCGCGGACCAGACGACCGCGCGCGCAATCGCGAGCTCGGTCAGGTGGCGGTGCGCCGCGCGGAGCCGGGCCTGCGTGCTCACGCGACCTCCCGCGGACGACGGCGCAGCCGTTGCTCGGCCAGCAGCGCCGCCGCGACGATGGCGAGCAGCCAGGGTGCAAGCGGCGAGTCCTCGGCGCCCGCGTCCAGCTGGAACGGGCGTGCAGCCGCCAGGCCCTCCGGGCCGCGCAGCCAGGTCAGCGTGCTCTCCGGCATTGCCGCGCCCAGCTCGCCTCCACAGGGCTCGAACAGTGCATCCACGAACGCAGCGAACGGCGCCCGGAGCGTCACGTCACCCTGCGTCGGCACCGCGATCCCGATCGACTTCACGCAACCCTGGCCGAGCGGCTGTTCGGTGGCAGCGATCGATCCGTCGCGCCAGCGGGCAATCACCCGGCCCGCCGCGGGCTCCCGGCGCACCAAGTGCGCCACCAGCGACGCGGGCCGCTCACCGAAGGCCAGCACGCCGTCCGCGGCAGGCGCGATGCCCCCCGCGTCCAGCCAATGCACGAGCACGGCCTGCGGAGTGGACGCCGCCCACGCGCTGTCGGCCGCGGCGGGCGCCGCGCGCATCGCCCGCAGCGGATGCGTCCCGCGGCGCGACTCCCAGGCGCTCAGCGCCGGCGCGAGCGGATCGTTGCCGTCCGGACTGCGCAGCTCGGCCCTGGCGCCGCGCGTCGAGTCGCGACGCACCGGCAGCTCCGTGAAGTCGAGCCCTCCCGGCCAGGCGCGGCGAATGCGCTCGGTGGCCGCATCGCCGGCCGCGTGCCGCGACACGCCATACACGCGCAGCCGCAGCGAGTCCGCCCCCCGGGCGATGCCCCGCGCCGCATCCCGCGCCGCCCAGAGCATCGGCGACCACGAGGCCTGCCGCACACGCGGCGCGCCCAGCGTGTCCAACGCGTCCACCGGCACCACACGGGCGGCCGTATCGAACAGCACCAGGGCCCCGCCTTCGCCGACGGCCGCGCGCGCCTGCGCCGCGGACTCAGCGAGG
>JAYQOZ010000262.1:0-3864 GCA_038145035.1 Gemmatimonadaceae bacterium
CGATGATCATCTGGTTCGCGATCTCGGGGGCCGTGGCCATCCGGTGCGGGAACACGAAGTCCTGGCCGGCGCTCTCGAGCGGCACCGAGTCGGGCTCCGGGTACATCGAGTCCGGCAGCAGCAACCGCCATTCGCGGCCGGCGTACTGCTTGGCCACTCGCTCCTCGGCGTTGAACTGCTGCACCCAGGTCGGCAGGGTGTCGGCGTACCAGGTGGAGGTCGTGAAGCGGCCGGAGCGCTGCGCGTACCAGAGGACGCTGTGCTTCTCCCTGCCGATGGGGAGGATGGCCCCCCGGTCCTTGCGCGAGATCGAGAGCACCTTGGTGCGTGGGTCAGCGGCGGTCATCCAGTCGGCCAGCGTCGTGCCCCGGAATCGGAACGGCGCCGCCCCGATGCCCTCGCTGTCGACCAGCGGAAATTCATTGGAATTCACGCCGGCTGCGTTGCTGGCAATTCCGGTGCTGTACGGGAAGCGGCCGGAGAGTGTCGAGGCGTGGCCCGGTGCGGTCTCGGTGATGCCGTGATCCTGCGTCCCCTGCGTAAAGAAGGCGCCCTCGTCGATCAGGCGCTTCAGCCCCCCCTCGAGCTGGTCGTACCAGCGTGTGAGATAATCCGGCCGCAGCTGGTCGATCGTGAGGAACACCAGGAGCGTCGGCTTCGGTGCCGTACGCGCCGCGACCTGCGCCGCGACCTGCGCCGCGACCTGCGCCGCGACCTGCGCCGCGACCGCGGCGGGGGCGGGCATCGATGCCGGAGGCTGGGCACGGGCGGCCGCCGCGGGGACGGCGAACGAGAGGGCGAGGCAGACGAGGCGCGGGAAGGTCATCAGGCAGCGCGGGTGGAGGGTCCCGCAATGTACCCCGCCCACCCGTGGCCGCGAACCCTGCGCGGCCATTGCCACCGCAGCGGACGCGGCGCACTTTCCCAGCGTCCCCCTTCCCGGCTCCATGCCCGATATCACGCAATACGCGCTGTGGCGCAACATCGTGCTGCGCACGCTGGTCTACTACGTCCTCATCGGCCTCGTCGCCTGGAGCGTCCGTGAGTACGCGCCGCCGACGCTGGGCGTGCTTGGCAGCGGGTCACTGCGGGACATCGTCGGCGGGGCGCCGCAGGTCCTGGACGGCACACCGGCGGTCCCCAGCGGCACGGCGGCGCTCATCGCCATGCTGACGGCCTTCGCCAGCGCACTCCCGGTGACATGGGTCTACACGATGACCCGCCGCAAGAAGGGGTTCCAGCAGTCCGTCGTCCAGACCTACCTCATCCTGCCGGTCGTCGCCGCCGGGATCGTCGTGCTGGTGAAGTACTCGGTCGCCCTGGCGTTCTCGCTGGGTGGCATCGTGGCCGCGGTGCGCTTCCGCACCTCGCTCGACGACTCGAAGGACGCGGCCGGCATCTTTGTCGTGATCGGCATCGGCATGGCGGCCGCCGTGGCGCCGTCGGTGTCCCTGGTGATCTCGATCTCCTTCAACGCGCTGATGCTCTTCCTCTGGTACACGGACTTTGGTCGGCCCGTGGCGCTCGAGGGCCGGACTGCGGAGCGGCGCCTCGAGAAGGCGCTCGCCACGGCGAATCGCACCGGGATGTTCCTGGCCCGCATCGACGACGAGGTCCTGAAGTCGATGTCGCCCGACCAGCTGGAGGCGCTGGCCGACCGCGCCTGGCGCCGCCGTAAACGCAACGACCCGGACCTCGCGGACGAGGACGATGCGAAAGCGCCGCGGCCGCGCTTCGAGCGCCTGTTGCGCATCAAGACCGCGGACGTGGAGACGGCCCGTGCCCTCTGCGAGCCGCGGTTCGAAGGACTCTTCAGTGAGTGGAAATTCTTGGGCACGGTGCGTGAGAACGAAATCCGCGTGCTCGAATACGGCGTGAATTTCGCCAAGACCGTCACCCCGGGCGTCGTCACGGACGAACTCGGGGGTCTCCCCGACTCGCCGCTGCGCGGCGTGGAGCTGCGATGAAGGCTTCGACGATTGTCCGCCGGGCCCTGCTAGCCCTGATCCTCCTCGCGCCGGCCGCCGGTGGGCAGGCGCTGTTCAAGGCCGATGCCCCGGTCGAGGTCACCATTACGACCAACCTCCGCGACTTCGTACGCGAGCGCGACTCGCTGGAACTGGAATGGTTCGGCGCCGAGATGAAATGGAAGGACGCCGACGGCACCGAAGGCACGATGCCGGTGGAACTGCGCGCCCGCGGGCATTTCCGCCGGCAGAGCGCCAACTGTAGCTTCCCGCCGCTGTTCGTGCGCGCCGACCGCGAGACCCGTGAGGGCACGATTCTCCAGGGCAACCCGCGCGTGAAGCTGGTGACGCCCTGCCGCCCCGGTTCACGGGACTACCAGCAATACATCTTCACCGAATACATGATCTACCGGACGTACGCGCTGATCGACTCGGTGAACCACCGCACGCGGCTGGCGCGCGTCACGTACGTGGATTCCACTGGCCGCATGCAACCAATCGAGGTCACGGCGTTCTTCCTCGAGACTGCCGAGGAGGTGGCCGACGCGCACAAGCTCGAGTTCACGGAGCAGGAGGGCGTTACCTGGGAGTTCATCCCCCGGCAGGTGATCGACCCCATCTCGCTCTTCCAATACTGGGTCGCGAACACCGACTGGTCCGTGGCCGGCCTGCACAACATCGTGATGATGCGTGTTGAGCCCCAGGTCTACCGTCCGGTGGCCTACGACTTCGACTGGACGGGCGTGGTGGGGGCGCGCTACGCGCGCCCGAACCAGATGCTCGGGCTACGCTCGGTGCGGGATCGCCTGCACCGCGGTCCCTGCCGAACGGCCGAGCAGTGGGCGCCCACGATCGCGCTGTTCAAGTCGCAGCGTGCGGCGTTCGACACCTTGTGGTCGACGCCGATCGACGGCTACGAGGACCGTGACCGCGAGCGGGCGAAGAAGTACCTGGATGAGCTCTGGCCGATCCTCGACAACGAGCGGCTGTTCAAGCGCGAGATCATCGACAAGTGCCAGCCTGAGGGGAACTGAGGCGGGCGGCGCCCCGCGTCCACTGCGCTGGGGCTCTTGCCACGGAGACGCGGCGGCACGGCGGGCGAGACACTGGCCCCGTGTCTCCGTGGCGATTCAGTGTTCAGGACGCCGCTGCCGAATCCCGCAGCGTCTCCAGCACCGCGCGACCGTAGCGATCAAGACGCGCCGGCCCGACGCCGCGCACAATCGCGAGCTGGGCGAGGGATTCGGGCCGCGCGCGGGCGATCTCGCGGAGGGCCCGGTCGGGAAAGATCACGTACGCGGGGACTTCCTCCTGCTTCGCCAGGCGACTGCGCATGGCCCTGAGCGCGTCGAGGCGCGCGATCTCGTCGCGGGACAACGGCTCTGTCGATGCGCCGTTCGCGGTGGCCGTGCCCTTGGCCCCGCCGGCGGAACCCGCCGGTCGGCCCGCCCGTCGGCCCGCCCGGCCGGTCCGCGCTGGCACCACGCGCTGTTCGTGCTTCACGCCCTGGCAGTTGTCGCAGTTGTTGCAGCGAGGCCTGGCAGCCGGATCGCCGAAATACCGCAACACGAACGCGCGACGGCAGTACTTCGTGTACGCGTACTGCTGCACCATCTCCAGCTTGCGCAGTTCGCCGCCGCGTCGGCGGTCGAGGCCGTCCCAGTCCACCGGCCAGTCCGCGAGGGCGCGCGCCGGCTCGGCGAGGGTGATGCCTTCGCCAAGGCGTGTCCAGAGGACCATCTGCCGGTCCTGCAGGGCATCGAGCAGGCCCATCGCCGACCGCGCGCCGCCAAGTCCGGGGGGCAGCGCGTCGAGGTCCACCACGAGTCCGGTCTCCAGCGCGCCGCGCGAGCGCTTCCAGAGCGAGCGCAGCAACGCAAGCTCGAGACCGTGTGCC
>JAYQOZ010000263.1:0-3855 GCA_038145035.1 Gemmatimonadaceae bacterium
CCTTCCGCACGCAGCGCCGGCGTCACCGTGGGATCCAGCGCCACGCTGACGCCCTCGCCCTGCTGCACCAGCAACGACGTCGACGCGTGCGCCGTAATCGACACGCGCGTGGCGTCGAGCGACAGCGGCCCGTGGCCCGGAACCTCCACGTCGACCGTCTCGCCCTGCTGGATCCGCCGCAGCTGGTCCTGCGACAGCCCCTCGACCACGGGCTTCGCCGCCTTCATCGCCGCGCCCAGGATCTTGCCCAGCACCGGGAAGTTGGGCCTGGCCTCCAGGCGCAGCCAATCGGCAGCCGAGTCGGCGAAGGCCACCTGTTTGACGTTGAGCTCGGCGGCGACGATGGGCGCGATCACGCCGTGCCACGCCGCCGCGATGCCCGGCGCCACGCAGGTGAGCAGGCCCAGCGGCTGGCGTACCTTGATGCCGGCATCCTCGCGGGCGGCGCGGCCGAGGGTGGCGAGGCTGCGCGCGGCACGCATGGCGTCCTCGAGCGCCACGTCACGCGCGGTCGCGGCGCGCCGATAGGCGGCCAGGTGCACGGAGCGACCCGTGAGCTCGTGATGGATCCAGTCCGAGACAAAGGGCGCAAAGGGCGCGAGCAGACGGGCCGTCACCAGGAGCACCTCGCGCAGCGTCGCGAAGGCGGCGCGGTTGTCATCCGCGGAGACATCGTAGTACCGCGCCCGGGTGAGGCGCACGTACCAGTTGGCGACATCCTCTGTGACGAACTCCATCAGCGTACGCGACGCGGCGGTGGCATCGAAGCGCTCGAGCGCCGCATCCACCTCCACCTCGACGGCCGCGAGGCGCGACAGCACCCAGCGATCCATCACGGGACGCTCCGCGACCGCCGGGTCCAGCTCGCTCGGGCTCCAGCCGAAGTTGGCGTACTGGGCGAAGATCCCGCTGTAGACGTTGCGCAGCGTGACGAGGAAGCGCCCCGCGGTCTCGCGGATCACGCTCTCGTCGAAGCGCCGCGGCACCCAGACCTGCGACCCCGCCATCAGGAAGAGGCGCAGCGCGTCGGCGCCGTGCCGCTGCATCACGGCATGCGGATCCACCGTGTTGCCGCGCGACTTGGACATCTTCTGCCCGTTCGCGTCGAGCACGAGGTCGTTCACCACGACGGCGCGATACGGCGCCGCGCGCGACGGCTCGGGCACCGCGGCCCGCGGCGCGTCGTCCCCCACGGCGTTGCCCGGCAACGCATCACCCAGCCCCGTGGCGATGGCGAGCAGGGAGTAGAACCAGCCGCGCGTCTGATCCACGCCCTCGGCGATGAAGTCCGCGGGGAAGTACCGCGCCAGGCGCTCAGCCGAGCCCGGCCGCTCCGGATAGCCCCACTGCGCAAAGGGCATGGACCCCGAGTCAAACCAGGTGTCGATGACCTCCGGCACGCGACGCATCGTGCCCGTGCCGCTCGGCGCCGGCCAGGTGTACTGGTCAATGTGCGGCTTGTGCGGGTCGAAGTCCGCCGGCAGCGGGCCTCCGACGCGTGCGGCCAGCTCGGCGAAGGAGCCGATCACCTCCACCTCGGCCGGGTCCGCGTCGTTCATCCACACCGGCAGCGGCGTACCCCAGTACCGGTCACGCGAGATGGCCCAGTCGATGTTGTTCTCGAGCCACGACCCGAAGCGTCCCGAGCCGACCTCGGGCGGATTCCAGTTGACGGCCGCGTTCCGCGCCATCATCCGGTCCTTGAACGCCGTCGTGCGCACGAACCAGCTGCCGCGGGCGTAGTAGAGCAGCGGCGTGCCGCAGCGCCAGCAGTGGGGATAGCTGTGCACGAACTGCTGCGCCTTCCAGAGGACGTCGCGGCGCTCGAGTTCCTCGATGATCGCCGCGTCGGCGTCCTTCACGAACTTGCCGCCCACGAGCGGCATGTCCGCCGCGAACCGGCCGCGCGCATCCACCGGGTTCACGAACGCCAGCCCGTTCCGCCTGCCGGCGGCATAGTCGTCGGCGCCAAAGGCCGGCGCCATGTGCACCACGCCCGAGCCATCCTCGGCCGAGACAAACTCCTCGCCGACGATCACCTGGTTGACGCCCTCGTCCGGGTAGTCCACCCAGTCCAGCGGCCGTCGGTAGCGCGCGCCGATGAGATCGCTGCCCTTGAGCGTCGCGACCGTCTCCCAGCGGTCCCGGTAGTCCGCGCCCAGCACGGCCGCCGCCCGACCCTCCGCAAGGATGATCGTCCAGTCGGCGACCCGCGTCTTGCGCAGCTCGAGGTAGGTCAGCTCCGGATGCACCGCGAGCGCGACGTTCGACACCAGGGTCCACGGCGTGGTGGTCCACACGATGATGCGCCGCCGGACACCGGGGGCTTCCGTCGACCGCCCTCCGACCTCCGTCACATCCAGCGCCACATAGACCGACGGATCCTTCACATCCTCGTAGCCCTGCGCCAGCTCGTGCGATGACAGCGCCGTGCCGCAGCGCGCGCAGTACGGCAGGATCTTGTGCCCTTGGTACAGCAGGCCCTTGGTGTGCAGCGTCTTCAGCGCCCACCACACGCTCTGCACGTACTCGTTGTGGTACGTGACGTAGGGGTCGTCGTAGTCGAGCCAGTAGCCCATGCGGGCGCTCAGCGTCTCCCAGTCGCCCTTGTACTTCCACACGCTCTCGCGGCAGAGCCGGTTGAACTCGGCGACGCCGATGCGTTCGATGTCCTGCTTGCCGCTGATGCCCAGCGATTTCTCGACCTCGATCTCCACCGGCAGGCCGTGCGTGTCCCAGCCCGCCTTTCGCGGCACGTGGAAGCCGCGCATCGCACGGTGGCGGCAGAAGAGGTCCTTCAGCGTCCGGGAAAAAACGTGGTGGATGCCTGGGCGACCGTTCGCCGTCGGCGGGCCCTCGAAGAACACCCAGGCCGGCGCATCCGCGTGTGCTGCCTGCGCGGCGGCGAACACACCATCGCGCGTCCAGCGCTCCGCCACCTCGCGCTCCAGCGCGTCGGCGGCGAGGTCCGAGGGGATGGGCCGGTACCGGAGGGCGCCCGCGGTCCCGGTCACAGGCGCTCCAGCACGCCCTGCACGAGCGTGGTGAGTTTCGGTTCGGCCGTCGCCGCCACGGCGAGGATCCGCTCCAGCGAGGCCGGCTCGAGCGTCTCCGGCACGCAGGCGTCGGTGATGATCGAGATCCCGAGCACGCGGAAGCCCGCCTGCACGGCCACGATCACCTCGGGCACGGTGCTCATCCCCACCACGTCGGCCCCGATGCTGCGCAACATGGCGTACTCGGCGCGCGTCTCGAGATTCGGCCCCATCACGGCGGCATAGACGCCGTCACGCAGCGTGATGCCGGCCGCGCGCGCGACCTCCTGCGCCGCCGCCCGGAGCGCGGGGTCATACGGCGCGCTCATGTCCGGGAATCGCGCGCCCCACTCGGCGTGATGCGGTCCCACGAGCGGATTGTCGCCCAGCAGGTTGATGTGGTCGCCGATGCACATAAGGTCGCCCGGCGCCCAGTCGGCACGGATGCCACCGCAGGCATTCGACACCACGAGTACGCCGGCCCCCAGGGCGCGCATCACGCGTACGGGGAAGGTCACCTGCTGCAGGGTGTAGCCCTCGTAGCGGTGAAAGCGCCCTTGCATCGCCACGACGCGACGGCCCGCGAGCGTGCCGAACAGCAGGCGTCCACTGTGCGACTCGACGGTGGAGAGCGGGAAGCCCGGGAGCTCCCCGTATGGGATGGCGCAGTCCAGCGTGATGGCCTCGCCGAGCGCCCCGAGACCCGTGCCGAGGATGATCGCGACCTCGGGCACGAGCGCGGTCCGCGCGCGCACCAGCTCCACGGCACGCGCGACGTCTGACGGGGCCAGCGGGATCGAGGCGACCGACATCGCTACTC
>JAYQOZ010000264.1:0-3795 GCA_038145035.1 Gemmatimonadaceae bacterium
GCCCTGATCCACGCGGCGACGATGGTGACGGCCGGCGTCTACATGATCGGCCGCAACGCGGTCCTCTTCTCGCACGCGCCCGAGGTGCTGCAGATCGTGGCGATCGTGGGCGCGGCGACGGCCCTGCTGGCCGGGACGATCGGCCTGGTGCAGAACGACATCAAGCGCGTCCTGGCCTACTCGACCGTCTCGCAGCTCGGCTACATGTTCCTGGCGATGGGCGTCGGTGCGTTCGGCGCCGGCGTGTTCCACCTGTACACCCACGCCTTCTTCAAGGCGCTGCTGTTCCTCGGGTCCGGCGCCGTGATCCACGCGCTGGCGGGCGAGCAGGACATCCGCAACATGGGCGGCCTCAAGAAGGGGCTGCCGATCACCTACTGGACGTTCCTGATCGGCTCGCTGGCCATCGCGGGTGTCCCCGGCCTGGCCGGGTTCTTCTCGAAGGACGAGATCCTCTTTGAGACGTTCAACAACAGCCACACCGTCCTGTGGGTCGTGGGCGCGATCACCTCGCTCCTCACCGCGACCTACATGTTCCGGCTGGTGTTCCTGACATTCCACGGCGAGCGGCGGCGCGAGGCCCCGGTGGCCGGTGACCACGGTGCCGACCACGCCTCGGACGCCTACGCCATCCCGCCGGCTGCCGGCCACCATGGCCACCACCACCTGCACGATGCGCCGCCGGCCATGGCGCTCGCGCTCATCCTGCTGGCCGGCGGGTCCGGGGCGGCCGGGTACATCGGCCGCCCCGCGGCCCTGGGCGGGGAGAACTGGCTGCACGGCTGGCTGGCCCCGGTGTTCGCCGCCCCGGCCCCCGAGGTTCCGGAGCTGACGGGCGAGTTCGCCTTCCTGGCCGAGCAGATGGCCGAGGAGGAAGCGGCCGCCCACGCCGCCGGGCACGGCGCGGAGCACGGCGCCGATCACGAAGCGCTTGAGCTGACCCTGATGGGGGTGTCGAGCACGATCGCGCTCCTGGGCATCGGGCTGGCGGCGTTCATCTGGCTGAAGCGGCGCGACCTGGCCGACGCGGCTGCCCGGGGGCTGGCGCCGGTCCACCGGACGCTCCTCAACAAGTACTACGTGGACGAGTTCTACGACGCCGCGGTAGTCCGGCCCATCCACGCCTTCTCGCGCGATGGGCTGTGGCGGCTGGATGCGGGCGTCGTGGACGGCGCGGTCAACGGCGTGGCCGCCATCGTGGCCCGTCTGGCCGGGCTGCTCCGGCAGTTGCAGACCGGCTCGGTACGTGCGTACGCGGGGTCGGTGTTCGTGGGCGTCGTGCTCCTGCTCGGCTACTACTTCTGGAGATGAGGCCGGGACTCGCATGCTGACGCTTCTCGTAGTGGTTCCCGTCCTCGGCGCGCTCCTCCTGGCCGGGGTGCCCAACGGCGACGGCCGCCAGAACGGCCTGGTGCGCTGGCTGGCGCTGGCCGTGTCCGTGGTGATGTTCGGCCTGACGCTGCTCCTGTGGTCGCAGTTCGACGCGGCCGCCGAGGGCTACCAGTTCACCCAGCAGGTTCCCTGGATTCCGGCCTTCGGCATCAACTACGCCGTCGGCGTCGACGGCATCAGCCTGATGCTGATCGTGCTCACCGGGTTCCTGACGCCCATCGCGCTGCTGTCGTCGTGGGAATCGGTGACGGCGCACGTGAAGGCCTTCTCCGTATTCGTGCTGCTGCTCGAGTCCGCGATGATCGGCGTGTTCATCTCGCTGGACCTGTTCCTCTTCTACATCTTCTGGGACGCGATGCTCATTCCGATGTATTTCCTCATCGGGATCTGGGGCTACGACCAGCGCGTCTACGCCGCCGTCAAGTTCATGCTCTACACGATGGCGGGCAGCGTGCTCATGCTGGTGGCCATCCTCGGGCTGGCCTACCTGCACAGCGTCTCCACCGGGTCCTACTCCTTCGACGTCCGGGAGCTGGTGCAGCTTGCCGTGGCGCCGCGGACGCAGTTCTGGTTCTTCCTGGCGTTCGCCCTGGCCTTCGCCATCAAGGTACCGCTCTTCCCGTTCCATACCTGGCTGCCGGACGCCCACGTGCAGGCCCCGACGGCCGGGTCGGTGATCCTGGCCGGCGTGCTCCTGAAGATGGGGACCTACGGCCTGATCCGCTTCGCGTTTCCGCTCTTCCCGGAGGCGGCGGCCTACTTTGCGCCCTACATCGCCGTGCTGGCCGTCATCGGCATCGTCTACGGGGCGCTGGTGGCGATGGTCCAGCCGGACATGAAGAAGCTGGTGGCCTATTCCTCGGTGAGCCACCTCGGCTTCGTGGTCCTCGGGATCTGCGCGCTGAACGTCCAGGGCATGCAGGGCGCCGTGTACCAGATGCTGGCCCACGGGGTCAGCACGGGCGGGCTGTTCCTCATCGTCGGCATGCTGTCGGACCGCCGTCACACCCGCCTCATCTCGGAGTTCGGCGGGCTGAAGGCCGTGATGCCGAAGCTCACCGCGGGCTTCCTCCTCATCACGCTCGCCTCGATCGGCCTGCCGGGCATGAACGGCTTCGTCGGCGAGTTCCTGATCATGCTGGGCGCCTTCAAGGCCGAGCCCCGCTTCGTCATCGTGGCCGGCCTCGGCGTCATCCTCTCGGCGGTCTACATGCTGTGGATGTTCCAGCGGGTCTACTACGGGCCGGTGACCAACGAGAAGAACCGGAACCTGCCCGACCTCTCGGTCCGGGAGTGGGTGGCGCTGGCGCCCCTGGTGGCGATGGCCATCGTCATGGGCGTGGTGCCGGGGCTGTTCATCCGCCCGACGGACGCGGCCGTGCGCGCCGTGGTCGAGCGGCTCGAGTCGGTGCGGACCGAGGAGGTGCGGCAGGCGCCCGACGGCGCCGCCCCGGCCGTGCTGGCGCGCGTGGAGGGCCGGTAGATGCTGCCCGCCTCCTTCAACGCCGTCGTCCCGATGCTGTGCGCCACGGCCGGCGCGCTGGTCGTCATGCTCGCGGAGGCCTGGCGCCGGAAGGGTGAGCGCGTCCCGATGGGCACGCTGGCCGCCATCGCGCTGGCTGCGACGGGCGCCTCCCTGGCCTTCCTGTGGGGCCGGAACCAGGTCAGCTTCAACGTGGTGACGGCGGACAACTTCGGCATCTTCATCTCGCTGGTCGTGGTCGTCGCCGGGCTCTTTACCGTGGCGTTCTCGTCCCAGGTGCTGGATCGGGACGGGATTCCGGCCGGTGAGTACTACACGCTGGTGCTCTTCGCCGTCGTCGGCATGATCATGATGGCGACGGCCAACGACCTGCTGGTGCTGTTCATCGGCCTCGAGGTCATGTCGCTGGGCGTCTACGTGCTGACCGGCATCCGGCGGGACCACCTGCCCGGGGTCGAAGGCGCCTTCAAGTACTTCCTGCTGGGTGCGTTCGCCAGCGCGTTCTTCCTCTACGGCATCGCCTTCACATTCGGCGTGGCGGGCACGACCCGGCTGGACCGGATCGGCGCCTTCCTGGCGGCGCAGTCCATGACCGAGAACCCGATGGTGCTGCTGGCCATGGCGCTGCTCATCGTCGGTTTCGCGTTCAAGGTGGCGGCCGTGCCGTTCCACATGTGGACGCCGGACGCCTACGAGGGGGCGCCCGCCGTGGTGACCGGCTTCATGTCCACGGGCGTCAAGGCCGCGGCGTTCGCGGGCTTCATGCGGGTGTTCCTGGCCGCCTTCGAGCCGTTCAAGGCCGACTGGGCGCCGGCCCTGATGGTGCTGGCCGCCGCGCCCATGATTCTCGGGACGGTGGTCGGCGTGGCCCAGCGCCGACTGAAGCGCCTGCTGGCGTACTCGAGCCTCGCCCACGGCGG
>JAYQOZ010000265.1:0-3786 GCA_038145035.1 Gemmatimonadaceae bacterium
GAGTTCCTGCGCTTCGGCAGCATCCATCGCAACTCGTACCTCAATGCGCCGGCGGCGCTGAGCCCGCACCTTGGGTTGCGGGAGCACCCGACCACGATGTTTGCGGGGCAGCTCACCGGCGTGGAGGGCTATACCGAGAGCACGGCGACGGGCCTGCTCGCCGCCATCAACCTGGACCGGCTGCTTCGGGGCGAGGACGCGGTGCTGCCGCCGCCCACCACGATGCTCGGGGCCCTGTATCGCTACCTCCGTGAGTCGGATCCGAGGCACTTCCAGCCGATGAACGCGAATTTCGGGCTGCTGGACGAACTGGCCGACCCGCCGCGCGACAAGGCGCTGAAGCGGGAGCGCTACGCCGAGCGGGCGTTACAGGCACTGGCCGTGTGGCGTCTGGAGTACGGGGTCGTCCAGGCCCTCCAACCGGCGGAGTGACCGATGAAGTTCCTGAAGCGACTGCTAATTCTCGTTCTGCTCGTCGCGGGCGGGCTGTACGTGTACGGCCGTACCCTGCCGCGCGAGCACCTGGCCTCGTCCACCATCACGCTGGTGGCGATGCCGGATACGGTGTTCGCGGTGATCCGCAACGTGGGGGCCACGCCGACCTGGTGGTCCGACATGAAGGCCTCGCGTCGGCTGGACGGCCGCGCGACGGAGACCTGGGAAGAGAACATGGGATCCGCGGGCGTGATGCATGTGGAAGTCACGCGCGTCTCGCCGCCGCGTCAGCTGGTGATGACCGTCGTGGACAATGAGGATGCGGGCTGGGGCGGGACCTTGACCTTTGACATCGCGTCGACCGGCTCGGGCACCGAGGTGACCGTCACCGAGGATGGCTACGTGGACTCGCCGATCTTCCGGGTGGTGATGCACTGGATGGGCCCGTACCGCACGATCGACAGCTACCTGAGGTCGCTGGCGGACCACTTCGGTGAGATCGGGAATCCACGGCACGGTGAGTGAGGACCTCGTTGCCGCGTTCCTGACGCACCTCGAGAAGGAACGCGACGTCTCGCCGAACACGGTCGCCGCGTACCGCCGCGACCTCGGCGACCTGCAGGAGTTCCTCCAGCGGCATCTCGCGGTGGAGGGCGTCGACTGGGCAGCCATCGATCGGCTGTCCATCCGTGCCTGGTTGGCGCACCTGAATCGCCGGGGGCTGAGTCGCCGCTCCAGCGCGCGGGCCCTCTCGGCGGCGCGCTCGTTCTTCCGATTCCTGCATCGCAATGACCTCGTCGAGGCGAACCCGGCGCGCGCCGTGGGGAGCCCGAAGCTTGGGAAGCACCTACCCGGGCATCTCGACCGCGCGCAGGTGGAGACCCTGCTCAGCGCCGCCGCCACGCGGGCGCAGGAGGGGCGCTTCACCGACGTGCGGGACTGTGCGATTCTCGAACTGTTCTATTCCGCCGGCCTGCGCATCAGCGAGCTGCGCGGCATCGACCGTCGCGACCTCGATCTCCTCGCCGGCTCGGTCAAGGTGCGCGGCAAGGGGCGGAAGGAGCGCATCGTGCCGGTTGGTGAGCCGGCGCAGCGTGCGCTGCGCGAGTATGAGCGCCTGCGCGACCAGTTGCTGGCCAAGGTTGGGTCGGCGGGGGACCTGACGGCGTTCTTCCTCAGCCAGCGCGGCAAGCGGATGAGCCCCAAGACCCTGCACAACGCCGTCACCGGCTGGCTGCAGCAGGTGGACGAGGGGCAGGGGCTGAGCACGCACGCCCTGCGGCACACCTTTGCGACGCACCTGCTGGACGGCGGTGCGGACCTGCGGGCGGTGCAGGAGCTGCTCGGGCACGCCAGCGTGAGCACCACGCAGATCTACACGCATACCTCGGTGGAGCGGCTCAAGCAGGTGTATCGCGGGGCGCATCCGCGGGCGTAGGGACGCCCCCGGGGACTCCCCAGGGGACGCCCCCAGGGGCCGGGGCGGCCCCAGCGGGGCAGTATATTTCCCCTATGACGCTCCCGACCTTCCACGCCACCACCATCCTCGCCGTTCGCCGCGACGGCAAGGTCGCCATCGGCGGCGACGGCCAGGTCTCGGTCGGCGACACCGTGATGAAGCAGGGCGCCGTGAAGGTCCGCGCCCTCAAGGGCGGGCGCGTGCTGGCCGGCTTCGCCGGTGCCGCCGCCGACGCCTTCACGCTGTTCGAGAAGTTCGAGGAGAAGCTCGAGCGGCATCCCGGCAACCTGCCGCGCGCCGCCGTCGAGCTCGCCAAGGAGTGGCGCTCCGACCGCGTGCTGCGCCGCCTCGAGGCGCTGCTCATCGTCGTCGACCGCGACCACAGCTTTGTCATCTCCGGCAACGGCGAGCTGATCGAGCCGGATGATGGCGTCTGCGCCATCGGCTCGGGTGGCTCCTACGCCCTGGCGGCCGCGCGCGCGCTGGTGCGCGAGACCGCGCTGCCGCCGACCGACATCGTGAAGCGTGCGCTGCTGATCGCCGGTGAGATCTGCATCTACACGAACACGCACATCACCGTCGTCGAGCCGACAGCGTAGGACGCGATGACCAGTCCGCGCACCGAACAGGCGCTCGCGCGCCTCGCCGACCTCACCCCGCGACGCATCGTCGCCGAGCTCGACCGCTACATCGTCGGGCAGGGGGAGGCCAAGAAGTCCGTCGCCATCGCCCTCCGGAACCGCAGGCGGCGCCAGCGCACGCCCGAGAACATCCGGCACGAGATCTCGCCGAACAACCTCATCCTCATCGGCCCCACGGGCGTGGGAAAGACGGAGATCGCGCGGCGCCTCGCCAAGCTCGCCGGTGCGCCCTTCGTGAAGGTCGAGGCCTCCAAGTTCACCGAGGTGGGCTACGTCGGCCGCGATGTCGAGGGCATGGTGCGCGACCTCGTCGACTCCGCCATCGAGATGGTGCGCACCGAGCGCGAGCAGGAGGTCGAGGACCTCGCCAACGACCGCGTGGACGAGCGCCTGCTCGACCTGCTGCTGCCGGCCCCGACCGAGCCCGCCAAGGCCAGCACCGGCGATGCCGAGCGCGTCTTCGTGGCGTCGGCAGCCGGGGTGCAGCAGGAGGAGCAGCTCGCCGCCGAGCGGCACAAGCGCACCCGCGACAAGCTTCGGCAGCTGCTCAAGGACGGCCAGCTCGAGCAGCGCGAGGTGGAGGTCGAGGTGCAGCAGCAGCCCCCGATGATGGACGCCATGAACCAGCAGGGCGCGCCTGAGGGCATGCAGAATTTCACCGACATGCTCGCCGACCTCCTGCCCAAGCGCACGAAGAGGCGCAGCGTGAAGGTCAGCGAGGCACGGCGCATCCTGCTCGACCAGGAGTTCGACAAGCTGATTGACCTCGACGACGTCGTGGCCGATGCCATCGAGCGCGCCGAGTCGATGGGCATCATCTTCCTCGACGAGATCGATAAGATCGCGGGGCAGAAGGGTGACTTCGGCGGGCCCGACGTCTCGCGCGAGGGCGTGCAGCGCGACCTGCTGCCGATCGTCGAGGGCTCGAACGTGCAGACCCGGCATGGCATGGTGAAGACGGACCACGTGCTCTTCGTGGCCGCCGGCGCCTTTCATGTGTCCAAGCCCAGCGACCTGATTCCCGAACTCCAGGGCCGCTTCCCCATCCGGGTGGAACTCCAGCCGCTCACCGAGGCGGACTTCGTGCGCATCATGACGGAGCCGGAGAACGCCCTCACCAAGCAGTATGCGGCGCTGGTGAAGGCCGAGGGCTGCGACCTGTCGTTCACGGACGACGGCATCGCCGAGATCGCGCGGATCGCGGCGCAGGTGAACCAGCGCATGGAGAACATCGGGGCGCGGCGCCTGCAC
>JAYQOZ010000266.1:0-3772 GCA_038145035.1 Gemmatimonadaceae bacterium
CGCCATCCCCTGGGAAGGCGCTCCTCACCGGAGGATCGTGACTGAACGGTCCTCCGACGAGCGGGACCTCGTGCTCGCCGCACAGCGCGGCGAACGCGAAGCCTTCTCGGAACTGGTGCGCCGCCATCAGCGGCGTGCCTACGCGGTGGCGCGCGCCATCGTGACGAACCACGAGGATGCGGAGGACGCGGTGCAGGAGGCGTTCCTCCACGCCTACAAGGCCATCAGCCGGTTCCTGCCGGACCAGGCCTTCGGCGCGTGGCTGCATCGCATCGTGGCCAACGCCGCACTGGACGTGACGCGCCGCCGAAAGGTGCGCGACGCGGATGAATTGCCGGAGACGGTGGCCTCGCCGTTCCGGGATCCTGCGGTTGGCGATGAACTGCGCCGGCGGCTGAAGGAGGCGCTGGACACGCTTCCCGCGCGCCAGCGCGCGGTGATCGTGCTACATGACGTGGAAGGCTACAAGCACGCGGAAATCGGTCGGATGCTGGAGATCCCGGAAGGGACGGCACGGTCGGATCTGCATTACGCGAGGTCTCACCTGCGCCAGGTCCTTGGGGCAGTGAGGAGTGAACTATGAACGAGCAGCATCGGGATGGCCCGGCCCTGGTCCGGGATGACGAACTGACGATCCACCTGCGGGCCATCGTGGCCCCGCCGGCGGGGACGTCCTACTGGGAAGGGCTGGAGGCGCGCATCCTCGCGCGACTCGAGCGCGGACGTGAGCAGCGGCGCTGGTGGGCCCTCTCCGAGCGCGCGTATCAATTCGGGCTGCTGGCGGCGGGGCTCACGCTCATCGTCGCGGCCTCGGTATTCCTGCGCGAGCGTGCGCTGGAGCGGCGCATGGCCTACGAGTCGGTGATCGAGACCCCTGCCGCGGCGCCGCAGCTCTGGGCCCGTCGCGGGCTGGTGCCCGATCCGCAGGCAACCCTGCGCGCACTCACCGAGCACTAACGGAAGGCGGCATCGATGAGTCGAACGAATGGGCTGGCCATCGCGTTTTACGTGGCGGCGTTCGCGGCTGGGGTCGCGACGGGCGTCGCGGCGGACCGCTGGCTGGCACGGGAGCGGGCCCGGGAACAGTGGGGCAACGAGCGCGCGATGCGCACGCGCTTCGCCGACGGCCTCGGCATGAGCGCGGAGCAGCGCGCCAGCCTCGACTCGGTTCTCGACCATCGGCA
This sequence comes from Gemmatimonadaceae bacterium, assembly GCA_038145035.1. Classification (GTDB taxonomy): domain Bacteria; phylum Gemmatimonadota; class Gemmatimonadetes; order Gemmatimonadales; family Gemmatimonadaceae; genus Pseudogemmatithrix. The sequence goes on from JAYQOZ010000266.1 coordinate 1,185, forward strand.
ACGCCAGCGGGATTCACTGATGGCGCTGGTACGGCCGGGACTCGATTCGGTCAGCACCGACGCCCGGCAACGAATTCGCCAGCTGCTCACCCCCGAGCAGCAGGCCACTTACGACCAGATGTTGCGCGAGCGCGAGGAAGCGCGGCGCCAGGAGCGAAGGCCATGAAGCGGTTTGGGCAGCTGTTGGCGATGCTGGCAACGATGGTGCCGGCGACCTTGGCCGCGCAGGATGCGCGGCCGATTTCTCTTGAGGAGGCGGTGCGGCTTGCTCGGCGCAACGCGCCGGCGTCCGTGCAGGCCCGCAACTCCATCCGGGTCGCGGCCGGAGCCGTCCGGCAAGGGTACGCCGCGTTCGTCCCGACCCTGAGCTTCAGCTCAGGTGCGAGCGAGGCGAACGGCTTCCGCCTGGCACAGGTCGCGGACCCGGGGAACCCAGGCAGCTTCATCTCCGAGCCGCGCCCCTTCGCGCAGCCGTGGAGCGGCAGCCACGGCCTGAATGCGAACCTCACTCTCTTCGGTGGTGGCAACCGCTTCTTCGACCTGAGGCAGTCGCGGGCCCAGCTCGATGCCGCCGAGGCATCCGAGATCGCCCAGGACTTTACCATCGCCCTTCAGGTCAAGCAGCAGTACTACGCGGTGTTGGCGGCCCGTGAGCAGCGCACGGCGGCCCAGCGGCAGCTGGAGTCGGCCGAACAGCAGCTGCGGGCCTCCACCGCCCGCGTCCAGGCCGGCGCCGCGACGCGCTCGGACTCGCTGCGCACCTCCATCCAGGTCGGCAACGCGAAGCTGGCGATCCTGCAGGCCGAGAACACGCTGGCCACCTCCAACGCCGCCCTCTCGCGCTTGGTCGGCTCCGAGTACGTGGTCACCGCGACGGACGGCGGCTCGGACTTCGAGGCCGTCACCATGTCCGATGCCGAGCTGCTCGGCATGGCAGAACAGAGCCCGGCCGTGCGCCAGGCGCAGGCCAATCGCGTGGCCGCCGTACAGGGTCGCCGCTCCTCGTGGTCGCAGTATCTCCCGACCATCTCGATGGGCCTGGGCAAGACCTACAGCGGCCGCGCCGGTGAATTCCAGCTCTGGGGTGACCAGGACCTCAACAGCACGCGCACCAGCTACAGCGTGAGCTGGCAGCTCTTCAACGGGCTCAACCGCGAGCAGCAGGCCCTGCAGGCCCGCGTGTCCCTGGACAACGCCGAGGCGCAGCTCCGCGATGCCCGGCTCAATGCGCGCCAGCAGCTGGTCCAGCAGATCGGTGCCTTCCGCACCGCCGAGGCCCGCGTGCAGATCCAGCTCGCCTCGGTGGCCGCCGGCGAGGAGGACCTGCGCGTGCAGCAGGAGCGCTACGCGCTCGGCGCCTCCACGCTCCTCGATGTGCTCAACTCGCAGACCACCCTCGACCAGGCCCGCCGCGACCTCATCCAGGCGCGGCTCGACGCCCGCACGGCCAAGGCGCAGATCGAGGCCCTCATCGGCCGCGATCTCTGATCGCCGCAGCAGCCCCCACCTTCGCACCTTTTCGGAGTTCCCTGTCGTGTCGCCCCGCCTGAAGTACCTGTCCTTCCTCGCCGTCGCCGGCGCGCTTGCCGCCTGCGGCGGGAAGAAGGAGACTGCCCTCACGATCCAGACCGCCGCCGTCGAGCGCCGCACCATCATCGTGCAGGCCGAGGCCACCGGCGTCATCGAGCCGATCAACGTTGTCGAGGTGAAGTCCCGCTCGTCGGGCCAGATCGTCGAGATGCCTGTTGAGACCGGCTCGCTCGTCCGCCCGGGCGCACTGATCGTGCAGCTCGACACGCGCGACGTGCAGAACCAGTTCGATCAGTCCAAGGCCGATCTCGAGAGCGCGGAGAAGTCGCTGGAGGTCGCCTCGCAGAACAAGAAGCGCTCCGACGAGCTCTTCAAGGCGCAGATCATCACCGCCCAGGAAAATGAGCAGGCGGGGCTGACCTACCAGAATGCGCTCTCACAGATCGTGCGCGCGCGCACCAACCTGGACCTCGCACAGCAGCGCCTCGACGACGCCCGCGTCGTCGCGCCGGTCACCGGCACCATCATCGAGAAGCCGGTGGCGCTCGGCCAGGTCATTCAGTCGGGCACCAGTGCGGTCGGTGGCGGCACGACCATCGTGAAGATGGCCGACCTCACCAAGGTCCGCGCCCGCGCGCTGGTCAACGAGACCGACATCGGCCGCGTGCAGCCCGGCCAGGACGCCACGGTCACCGTGGACGCCTTTCCCGACCGTCCCTTCCGCGGCACCGTCGAGAAGATCGAGCCGCAGGCCGTCGTCCAGCAGAACGTGACGATGTTCCCGGTGCTCGTCTCGCTCGAGAACCGCGATGGCCTGCTGCTCCCGGGCATGAACGGCGAGGTCTCCATCATCTCCGACCGTCGCGAAAACGTGGTGGCGGTGCCGAACGAGGCCATCCGCTCGGTGCGTGAGGCCGCGCAGGCCGCGACGATCCTCGGCATCGATCCCGACAGCGTGCAGGCGCAGCTGCGCGGCGCGATGGGCGGCTTCGGGGGCTTCGGCGGCGGCATGGCGCCGGGCGGCATGCCCAGCGGCGCCGGCCGCCCGCCCCCCGGCC
>JAYQOZ010000267.1:0-3749 GCA_038145035.1 Gemmatimonadaceae bacterium
GCGCGCGGTCGAACCCCGTCAGGATCACCGGACCCTCAGCGGTCAGCACCACGTCGTCCTCGATCCGCACGCCTCCCCACCCATCGAGGTAGATGCCGGGCTCGATGGTCACGACTGCACCCACGGGCAACGGGGACTCGGCGGACTTGGCCAACCTAGGGGACTCGTGGATCTCCAGCCCGATCCCGTGCCCCAACGAGTGGCCGAACGCCTCCCCGAATCCGCGGCGGTCAATGTACTGCCGAGCGAGCGCATCGGCATCCCGTCCGCGCATACCCGCCCGAACACCGGCCGAAGCGCTCCCGTTGGCTTCCCGAACCACGGTGTGAATCTCCAGTTGGCGCGAGTCCGCGGCCCGTCCGACCACAAAGGTCCGGGTGATGTCCGAACAGTAGCCGCCCGAGATCGCGCCGAAGTCGAACAGCAGGAAGTCCCCGGGACGGATTTCGGCCGCCGAAGCCCGTGCGTGCGGCAGCGCGGACCGTGCGCCGGCGGCGATGATGGTCTCGAAGGGGAATCCCTCGCTCCCCGCGGTCCGGAGCTCGTGCTCCAGGATGCCGGCGATGGCCAGCTCGGTCATGCCGGCCCGCACCTGCGGCAGCGTGCGCCCCAGCGCGTGCTCGGCGATGCGCACCGCCTCACGGATCTGGGCGATCTCCCCGGCGTCCTTCGACTCGCGCAGCACCTCGACCAGGTTGAGCGCCGGGCGCCAGTGCCAGCGTGCGCCCTCGCTGCCTTCCGCGACCAGCCGGGCCGCATCCTGGTGCGTCAGGTGGGCGGTCTCGAAGGCGAGGACATCGACGCCCGAAATGGCCTTCAGCTCGACCCAGAGCCGGGTCCACAGCGAGCTCGACTCGATCACCACGCGCACCGCGTCGGCCACCTCGTGCTTCACCTGTGACGCGTAGCGGAAGTCGGTGAGCAGGATGGCATCATCGGCGGTCACGAGCACCAGCCCGTTCGAGCCGCTGAAGCCCGTGAGATAGCGGATGTTCGGCAGGGCACTCACGAGCATCGCATCGAGCTCGCTGGCCGCCAGGGACCGCCGCAGCGCGGCGAGCCGTTCCGCCTGCGCGCTCACCGCGCCGCCTCGGCGCGCTCCGCGCCCTCGCGCTCCAGTCGGGCGAGGGCCGCCGCGTCGAAGCGTCCGCGCACGCGCATCACGCCCCCGGCCTCATCGGCGTCGCTGGAGACCACCTCGCCCAGGCGATGCGCCTCGGCCAGCAGCTTGCCGTGCGTCATCGGGATGCGCAGCTCCACCTCGGGCCGCCGGGCCCGCAGGGCCTCACGCAGCAGGTCGCGCATCGGGCCGAGTCCGGGGCCGCCGCCGGCCTCCTCTTCCCTGGCGGACACGAAGATCGATCCCGGCGCGAGGTTGTCGATCCGCGCACGCAGCGCCACCCGCTGATCCTCGGGCAGGGCGTCCATCTTGTTGAAGACGTACCGCATCGGCGTCTCCGCCACGCCGAGTTCAGCGAGCACGTCGTCCACCACCAGCCGCTGCTCCTCCCACGACGGGTGGCTGGCATCGATCACGTGCAGCAGCAGGTCCGCCTCACGCACCTCCTCGAGCGTGGCGCGGAAGCTGGCCACGAGATGGTGGGGCAGCTTCCGAATGAACCCGACCGTGTCGGTGAGGAGCACCTGCTGATGGTCGCCGAGGTCAACCTCGCGGGTCAGCGGGTCCAGCGTGGCGAACAGCCGGTCCTCGACGAACACGTCGGCCGATCGGCTGACGGCGCGCAGGATCGAGCTCTTGCCGGCGTTGGTGTACCCGACCAGCGACGCGCGAAACTGGCCGCTGCGCCCCGCGCGCTGGATCTCACGGGACTTGGCCACGTCGGCGAGGCGCTGCTTGAGCAGCCGGATGCGGTGCCCCACCAACCGCCGGTCCGTCTCCAGCTGCGTTTCGCCGGGGCCGCGGACGCCGATGCCGCCGCGAAACTTCTCCAGGTGCGTCCACATCCGGATGAGCCGCGGCAGCGAGTACTCGAGCTGCGCCAGCTCCACCTGCATCCGCGCCTCCGCCGAGCGCGCCCGCACGGCGAAGATGTCGAGGATCAACTCGGCGCGGTCGATCACGCGCTTGCCGAGCTCGCCCTCGAGGTTCTTGCCCTGTGCGGGTGACAGCTCGTCGTCGAAGATGACCAGCGTGGCTTCCTTCTCGCCGATCAGTTGCTTGAGCTCCTCGACCTTGCCGCGACCGATGTACGTGGCCGGGTCGGGTCGGTCCAGCTGCTGCGTGAGCACGCCGACCACGGCCGCGCCGGCGGTATCCGTCAGGCGCGCGAGTTCCTCAAGGTGCTCGTTGACGTGATGCCGGGCGTTGGACCGCTTGACGGGCGCGCCGACAAGGATGGCGCGCTCCTGCGGGGGCTGGAGGTCGATGAGTTCGCGGATATGACGCGGGACGGAAGTGGGAGTACGGACGCACGGGGTCGATCAGCCATGACCGGCCTCATGAAATCTAACGTCGACACGCGGTTCCCCTCCCGTCTCCGTCCTCCGTCCTGCCTACGGCATCCCCTCCACCCGCCCCCGCCCCGAGTACGGCCGCGTGATGCTGCCGAAGGGGGTGACGAGCGTGAACTCGCCCATGACCCGATAGTCGAGCGCGCCCTTGCTGGTGTACTCGCGCATGGCGAAGGCGAGCTCGTTGAAGCCGAAGTTCACGGGGACCACGATGGTCGCGACGCCCTTCTCCTCGAGCGTCACCAGCCGATCGACGACACCGGCCACCACCTTGGTGCTGTCGACAAAGAACTGGTACGTGATCTGCTTGGCGTCGAGCCGGTAGTCGTTGGGGTTCTGCAGGTCGAGCGTGACGTCGAGCGTGCCGCCGGTCAGGCCGATCGTGCGGACCTTCACGTCGCGCACCTCGACCGTGGGTGCGGTGAAGGCCTGGCGCGCCAGCGTGGCACAGCCGGTGGCGGTCAGCAGGGCGGTGGCGATCAACAGCGTGCGCATGCGATGGTCCTCTGCTGGGATGGATCCTCTCGGACTACCGCGGAGAGTCCTGCCGTTATCCCCCTGGTGGAGCGTCGGCCTGCACCCGCTCCCGCAGCGACTGCCACCAGGCCAGCCGCTTCGCGATGTCCTTCTCCGCCCCCATGCCGCCGGGCTCGTAGAACACGCGGCCCCGGAGTTCGTCCGGAAGGTAATCCTGCGGCGTGTACGCCTCGGGGACGTCGTGCGCGTACTGGTACCCAGCGCCGTAGCCCAGTTCCTTCATCAGGCCCGTCGCCGCGTTGCGGATGTGCAGGGGAACCGGGGCTGCCGGGCTCTCGCGCGCCGCGTCGAGCGCCGCCTTCCAGGCGACATACACACGATTGCTCTTCGGCGCCGTGGCGCAGTAGAGCGCCGCCTCGGCGAGCGCCAGCTCACCCTCCGGCGAGCCGAGGAATTGGTAGGCATCGCGCGCGGCGATGCAGAGCTCCAGCGCGCGGGGATCCGCCAGGCCGATGTCCTCGGCCGCGAATCGCACCGTGCGCCTGGCGATGTAGAGCGGGTCCTCCCCGCCCTCCACCATCCGGGCCAGCCAGTACAGGGCGGCCTGCGGGTCCGAACCGCGCAGGGACTTGTGATAGGCCGAGATGAGGTTGAAATGCTGCTCGCCCGACTTGTCGTAGTGCGGCATCCGGGTCTGCAGCGCCTCGGCGACCGTGGAGATGCCGATCGTCACCGCTGCCTCAGGGCGGGAGGGACCGGCCAGCACCGTCGCCGCCTCCAGCACCGTCAGCGCGCGGCGT
>JAYQOZ010000268.1:0-3745 GCA_038145035.1 Gemmatimonadaceae bacterium
CGCCACGCGGATGGCGTACTTCCCGCGCACCACGGTCCCTGAGGGCGCCGCGATGCCGTCTTCCTGCAGCCGGACGAGGAGCTTCCGGTTGAGCAGGTCGCGTGCGGCCTCGTCCATCCCGGCCGGCGCGTAGCGGAAGTTCACGATGTTGAGCGGCACGGGTGCCAGCAGCTCGAGGTCCGGCGCCGCCTCCACCAAGGTCGCGAGGTACCGCGCCTGCGCGATGTTGCGGTCGATGTGCTGCCCCAGCAGATCCGTGCCCTGCGCACGCATCGTCATCCAGACCTTGAGCGCGCGGAAGCTGCGCGTCAGCTCAATGCCGCGGTCGTTGAAGTAGATGCCGTTGGGCGTCATGCCGCCGGGCACGGCCGTGGTGAGGTACGGCGCCTGGTTCGCGAAGGTCTCCGGCAGGAAGCGATCCTCGCGGACGAGCACCATCGCCACGTCGAAGGGCAGGTAGCCCCACTTATGCAGGTCGAAGGCCAGGGAATCGGCGCGCTCAATGCCGCGGACCGCGGCCTTCGCGGCCTCGGAGCAGCCGAGCCGGGCCATCGCGCCGAAGGCACCGTCCACGTGGAACCAGAGTCCTTCGCGCACGGCCAGGTCCGCCAGCGCATTGAGGTCGTCGCTGGCGCCGGTCTGCACCGTGCCCGCCGTGCCGATCACGCAGAACGGGCGCAGCCCGGCCGCGCGGTCCTCGGCGATCATCGCCGCCATCGCGTCCACGTCGACCGTGAAGTCCTCCTGCACCGGCACCTTCCGGAACGCCTCCTCACCCATCCCGAGGAAGTCGCAGGACTTCTTGAGCCAGCTGTGAATCTCGGCGCTGGCGTACACGCGCAGCGGTGGGCCGCCATACGTGCCCTTCACCCGCACGTCCCATCCCGCGCGCTGGCGCCGTGCCACGGCGAGACCGAGCACGTTGGCCATCGTGCCGCCGCTGATCAGGATCCCGCCCGCCGACTTCGGGAAGCCCATCAACTCGGCGTACCATCGCACCACCTGCTGCTCGATGTAGACGGGCGAGTGCTCGATGCCGCCCATCTGCGGATTCACTACCGACGAGAGGAAGTCGGCCATGGCCGCCTGCGGCGAGCCGGTGCCCATCACCCAGCCCCAGAAGCGCGGGTGGATGTTGCCGTTGGGGTAGGGGCGCACGAGGCGGAGGAAGCTGTCGTAGGCAGCGGCATCGCCGAGTCCCGCGCGTGGCACCGGCTCGTCGCGGATCTCCGCGCGCACGGCCTCCGGCGTGGGCGTCCAGGTGGGGCGCTGCCGCACGTCGCGGAGATAGTCCAGCGACTCGTCCAGCATCCGGTGCGCGAGGGTGCGGTAAGCTTCCCAGTCCTGCGGATCGATTGGCGTGATGTCTTCGGTCATGGTCAGATGAGTCCGAACAGCATGGCGAGCCCGGCACCGAGCCCGATGACCACTATTGCGCGGCGGACCCACTGCTGCCCGACACGCTGGGCCAGCCGGGAGCCGGCGAAGCCGCCGATCCCCGCCCCCACCGCCATCGACCGGGCCACCGGCCAATTCACGATCCCCGAGCACGCGCAGATGCCCACGGCGACCAGGTTCATCACGCCGCCGCCCCAGTTCTTGAGGCCGTTCATCTGGTGGATGTTGGTCAGGCCCATCAGGCCGAGGGCGGCCAGCATCAGGATGCCGGCTCCGGCGCCGAAATAGCCGCCATAGACGCTGACCAGGAACTGGTAGGTTAGGAACGCGGCGCTGGGCGGTAGCAGGTGCCCATCGGCCCCGGAGATCTCGCGCCGTACGCTACCTGCGCTGTACAGCAGGCGCATCATCGGGCGCTGGAACAGGAACAGCGCCGTGGCACCGAGGATCAGCCAGGGCACGAGTGCGGCGAACCGCCGCTCCGGCGTCTGCAGAAGAAGGATGGCACCTATCACGCCGCCGGCGAACGAGGGGACGGCGAAGGCCGTGGCCCAGCGTCGCGCGCCTGCCAGCTCGGCGCGGTAGCCCCACATCGAGGCCATCGTGCCCGGCCAGAGCGCCACGGTGGAGGTCGCATTCGCGACAATCGTGGGGACGCCCAGCGCCACGAGGGCGGGGAAGGTGATCAGCGTGCCGCCGCCGGCGATGGCGTTCATAACGGCCGCGAGGGCGGCCGCCAAGGCGGCGGTGGCGAGGAAGGCGGGAGATTCCAAAGGGGCGGTGGACGGGTGGTCCCTGAAGGTAGTCGGGCCGCGGACGTGCGCTGCGGGCCGGGGCCGGGCGAATTCGTGCGGCCTCGGACACCGCGCCCGCCCGCCGCGCCCACCCGTGTTAGATTTCCGGGGCGGCTGCAAGGGCCGCCCGCCCGGTCGGCGCGTTGCCACGAGCCGGGCCTGAACCCCCAGATGAGACCCGTACCAATGGCCGGAACCGCAGACGCCAAGGCCGCCGCACCGCAGGGCGACCATCTTGAGATCAAGGACTCGCGCACGGGCAGGATCTACTACGCCCCGATCACCGACGAGACCATCCGCACCGCCGACCTGAAGCAGATCAAGGTCAATCCCGACGACTTCGGGATCATGGGCTACGACCCGGCGTTCATGAACACCGCGTCCTGCCGCTCGGCCATCACCTTCATTGACGGCGACAAGGGCATCCTGCGCTATCGCGGCTACCCGATCGAGCAGCTCGCCGAGCACTCAAATTTCCTGGAAGTGGCCTGGCTGCTCCGCACCGGCGAGCTGCCGACGCAGAAGGAATTCGACGAGTGGCAGTACCATATCACGTACCACACGTACGTGCATGAGAACATCAAGCGCTTCATGGAGGGCTTCCGCTACGACGCCCATCCGATGGCGATGCTGACGGCTGGCGTCGCAGCGCTCTCGTCGTTCTATCCGACCTCCAAGGACATCTACGACGGGAAGGAGCGCGACATCGCGTTCATCCGCCTGTTGGCGAAGATGCCGACGCTGGCGGCCTTCGCGTACCGGCACGTGAAGGGGCTGCCGTACGTGTACCCCGACAACTCGCTGTCGTACTCGGAGAACTTCCTCTCGATGATCGCGCGGATGTCGGAGCCGAAGTATGAGGCGCACCCGGTGTACGCCCGCGCCATCGACATCCTGTTCATCCTGCACGCGGATCACGAGCAGAACTGCTCCACCAACGCGGTACGCGCGGTGGGCTCCTCGCACGTGGATCCCTACTCGGCGGTGGCGGCCGGCGTGGCGGCGCTGTACGGCCCGCTGCACGGCGGGGCCAACGAGGCGGTGCTCCGCATGCTGCAGGAGATCGGCGACGTCAAGAACATCCCGGCCTTCATCGACGGCGTGAAGGGTGGCAAGGGCCAGCGCCTGATGGGCTTCGGCCACCGCGTCTACAAGAGCTACGATCCGCGCGCCAAGATCGTGAAGAAGCTCTGCGACGACGTGCTCAAGGTCGCCGGCCTCACCAAGGACATGGAAATCGCGCTGGAGCTCGAGCGCATCGCCCTCTCGGATGACTACTTCATCCAGCGGAAGCTCTACCCGAACGTGGACTTCTACACAGGCCTGATCTACCGCGCGATGCACTTCCCGACGGACTACTTCACCGTGCTGTTCGCGATCGCGCGCACCGCCGGCTGGCTGGCGCAGTGGGAGGAGATGCTGAATGACAAGGAGCAGAAGATCGCCCGGCCGCGCCAGATCTACACTGGCTACGATTCACGAGATTACGCCTCGGATCGGATCGACCTCGGGCATAAGGTCGTGAAGTAGGGACGACGGACAAAAGGCAGAAC
>JAYQOZ010000269.1:0-3724 GCA_038145035.1 Gemmatimonadaceae bacterium
GGGATCGGCATGACCTGCTGGAGCTGATTACGGCCGTGCAGGACCTGCTGCTGCCGTCCCTGCCTGGCGCGCCGACCTCGCTCAGCGATGCGGCGCTCGACGCCATCCTACGTTATCCCTGGCCCGGCAACATCCGTGAGCTCCGCAACGTGCTCGAGCGGGCGATGCTGATGGCGCGCGGCCTGCCCGCGGTGGACCTGGCGCACCTGCCGCGCGAGGTGCAGCAGGCCAGCGGTGCCGAGGTGGCGCACCATGAGCCACGGTCGCTGACCGAGGTCGAGCGGGCACATATCGACCGCACGCTACGGGCGCATGACCACAACCGCACGCACGCCGCACGCGAGCTCGGCATCTCGCGCGCCACGCTCATCAAGAAGATCCGCGAGTACGACCTCGCCGAGAAGCCACGCTAGGAGGCCCGAATGTCCGAGACCGACGTGATGCTCTGCCGCTCCTGCGGCAATGAGGAACGGGCGAGCGAGGGGTATCCCTGTGAGAGCTGCGGCACCTTCATCTGCCAGATCTGCTCGATGCGTGGCGTGACGCTCTGCGCGAGCTGTCAGGCCGCTGCGGACGCGGCCGCCGAGTCCGGATCCGCTCCCGACCCCGCGTGACCCCCTCCCTCGCGCGCTTCGGGCTCGCGGTCGGTCACGCCAGCGATACCAGCGGGGTCACGGGCTGTACCGTGGTCCGCGGTGTGGACGGGCCGCTGCGCGCGGCCGTACACGTGATGGGACGCGCCACGGGCTCGCGCGAACTCGCGCTGCTGGAGCCCGGGCACCTGGTGGAACGCGTGGATGCCATCCTGCTCGGCGGCGGCTCCGCCTACGGGCTCGACGCCGCCGGCGGCGTGATGCGCTGGATGGAGGAGCACGGCCGCGGCTTTCCCGTCGGCGCGGGCGTGGTGCCGATCGTGCCCGCCGCGGTGATCTTCGACCTGTTGCCGCTCGGACGCTTCGACGCCCGGCCGACCGCCGAGATGGCCTACGCGGCCTGTGAGGCGGCGACGAGTGAGGCTGTGGCCGAGGGCAGCGTGGGCGTCGGCACCGGCGCCACGGTGGGGAAGGGTGCGGGGACCGCGGGCGCGATGAAGGGCGGCTTTGGCGTGGCGGTGGCCGAGGGCGGTTCGCAGGCGGCAGCGGCGCTCGTCGTGGTGAATGCCTTCGGCGACGTGCGCGATGGCGCGGGGCGCATCATCGCCGGCGCACGTGACGCCAAGGGCGCCTTTGTGGACACCGCGGCGCGGCTCGCGGACGGCGCAGACTTTGGCGGCTTCTCCGCCGGCACGAACACCACCCTGGCGATCGTCGCGCTCGACGCCGCCTACACGCGTCTTGAACTGCAGGGCATCGCCCGCAGCGCCACGGCGGCGATGCAGCGGCGGATCACGCCGGTGGGCACGCAGGCCGACGGCGACATCATCTTTGCGGTCTCGCCGATGGACGGCGTGCGCGCGCCGCTGGCCCAGGCCGAACAGCTGGCCACCGCCGCACTCGAGGCGGCAGTGGAGTCGGCGGTGCGGAACGCGAAGGGCAGGCCGCCGCTGCCGGGCCTGGCCGACTAGCTGACCAGCCCGCCGGCGATGGGCAGCACTGGGGCGCCGGCCCGCACGTGCAGCACCAGCTCCGCACAGAGATCGCCGTCCAGGGCAATGCGCATCACGTGCGTGCCCGGCGACTGGATCGGCAGGTCGATGGCCGCGATGACCGGCACATCCAGCTCCTCGGCGCCCGACGGCGGGGCGCCGACCTCGAGCTCGCCCTGCGAGGACCACATCTCATCGCCCTCGGGTCCCAGCCAGACGAAGGCCAGGGTGTGCCGTCCGGCGTCGTCCGGCAGCGCCTTCAGGCGCACCACCATCGTGGCCCGCGGGTGCACGGCCGGCAGCTGCTGGACGTGCAGGGCGTCGAACACCCCGAGGATATTGAGCTTCCCTTCCTGGGAGATATTCGCCGCGTCGGCAAAGAGCGCAAAGGAGACGTGCATGACGGGAAGCTAGCCTCCGGTCGGAACGGGCGCATCCATGTTCACGCGGCGGTTCCGCTAGATTTCGCCGGCAATGACCGCCCCCTCGCGCGCCTCCCGCGCCACCGAACTCAGCCTCGTCGGGATGGCGGTCATCTGGGGCGTGAACTTTTCCGTCGTGAAGTACGGGACCCAGGTGATGGCCCCGCTCGCGTACAACACGATGCGCATGCTGCTCGGCTGCGTCGTGCTGTTGCTGATTGCATATGCACGTCCGTCGCGGCGCCCCACGCCGGCCGACCGCAACAGGCTGATGGGCCTCGGCATCCTCGGGCACTGCATCTACCAGCTGCTGTTCGTGCAGGGCATCGCGCTCACCCGCGCGGGCACCGCCTCGCTGGTGGTGGCGGCGAGTCCGGCAGTCGTGGCGCTCGTGGCGCGGTTCACGGGCCACGAGAAGCTGCCGCTGCGCGCGGTGCTCGGCATCGCGGTCTCGATCTCCGGCGTGGTGCTGGTGCTCGGGGGGTCGATCAGCGCCGACGGCGCGCGACACCTCCTTGGCGACCTCATGATCCTCGGCGCGGTGGTGGTCTGGGCGTTCTATACGACGGGCCTGGTACCGCTCACGCAGCGTGTCGCGCCGATCCACGTGGCGGCCTGGACCCTGGTGGGCGGCGTGGTCCCGCTCGCCGCGCTGGCGGCGCCGGCACTGCTGCGCACCGACTGGGCGGCGGTCACTCCGCTGACCTGGAGCGCCATCGCCTATTCCGGCCTGCTGGCGATGGTCATCGCATACCTCGTGTGGTACCGCGGGGTACGGGAGATCGGCCCCACGCGCACGGCCATGTTCGCCAACCTGCAGCCCCTCGTCGCGGTGCTCGTGGCCTGGGCGATGCTCGGCGAGGTGCCGACGCTGTTCCAGGGCACGGGAGCGGTGGCGGTGATCGGCGGCCTCTACCTCGCGCGGCGATGAAGGTCGTCCTCTTCGACATCGACGGCACGCTGCTGCTCTCGGACGGCGCCGGTCGCGCCGCGATGGAGACGGCGCTGACCACCGTGTTCGGCACGCCGGGGCCGACGGGCTATCGCTACGGCGGCAAGACCGACCGGCTGATCGTGCGTGAGACGATGCGGCTGGAGGGCGTCGATGACGCGACCATCGACGCGCGCATGGCCGACGTGCTCGCGCTCTACCTGTCGAGGCTGCGCGGCCACCTGGAGACGGGGCGGCACAGGGCGCATACGCTACCCGGCGTCGAGGCGCTGCTGGAGGCGGTCGAGGCGGAGCAGCGGCTCGTGCTCGGCCTCCTCACGGGCAACATCATCGAGGGGGCGGGCGTGAAGCTCCGCGCCGTGGGCGTGGAGCCTGCGCGCTTCCGTGTCGCTGCCTATGGTTCGGACCATGAGGAACGACCGATGCTGCCGCCCATCGCGCTCGAGCGGGCGCGCGCCCTGCTCGGCAGCGACCTCCCGGGGGACCGCCTCGTGATCATCGGCGACACGCCGCACGACATGACCTGCGGGCGGGGCGTTGGTGCGCGCGCGATCGCCGTAGCGACGGGTGGCTTTGCGCGGCAGGAGTTGGAGGTGCACGCCCCGGCGGCGGCCTTCGACGACCTCTCCGACACCGCCCGCGTGCTGGAGGCCATCCTCGATGCGTGAGGTGGAGCTCAAGGGCCGGCTCGCGGATCCCGATGATCTGCCGGCGGTCCGCGGCCGCCTCGTGGCCGCCGGGGCCACGCTCGAGTACGAGGGTCGC
>JAYQOZ010000270.1:0-3702 GCA_038145035.1 Gemmatimonadaceae bacterium
GGGATCGTGAGGCCGGGCGGCGGCGCCTTGAGCCGCGGCCTCGACGGGCGCCTGATGCCGGAGCCGGGTCTGCCGATCCACGTGGACGAGGATCCGTTGACCTGCGTGGTGCGCGGCACGGGACGGATCCTCGACGACGAGGCGAAGTACTGGTCGGTGCTCAGCACCTGACGGAACGCCAGCGTGCCGCGGGGGGCTCGGGCGGATTCCGCCACCGATACCATCGTCGCCGCCGCCTGCGTGATCGTCGCGCTGGTCCTGCTCGTCCTGCCTGACGGCCCCCGCGACCGGGTCGCGGCCGGCATCCGCGGCAACCTGATCGGGCCGCTGGCGATGCTGCAGGAGCGGGCCACGGCAGCCGGCCGTGCGCTGGCCACGAACGACTCCCTGCGCGTGATGGCCGATAGCGTGGCGGAGCGCTCGATGCGCCTGACGGCAGTGCAGGCGGAGAACGAACGCCTGCGCGCACTGCTGGGGCTTGGGCGTGCACTGCGTTGGGGCTACACGCCGGCCGAGGCGCTCGCCATCCGTGGGCTCGGCGACGACCACACGCTGCTGCTCTCGGCGGGTGCGGCGCAGGGGGTTGAACGGCTCAGCGCGGTGGTGGCGGCGGACGGATTGGTGGGCGTGATCGAGGAGGTCGATGCGCGGACCAGCGTAGCCATCGTCTGGCCGCATCCGGACTTCCGCGTAAGTGCCACGACCCTTGATGGCTCGGCGTTCGGCATCGTGAGCGCGCACAAGGGCGATGGGGCCGAGGAGTGGCTGCTCGAACTCAACGGCGTGCCGGATCGCGCCGCGCTGCGAGCCGGCACCCCGGTGGTGAGCTCGGGGCTCGGCGGCATCTTCCCGCGCGGCGTGTTGATCGGGACGATCGTCCGTGAGCTGCGCACGGGCCGCCCCTGGGCCCGGAGCTATCTGCTGCGGCCGGCGGTGCGGCCGTCGGACATCACCTCGGTGATGGTGCTCTCCCGTGAGCGGCTTGGCGAGGAAGTCGAGAGTGTCTGGCGGCCGCAGGCCGAGGCGCTGGAGCGGCGTGTACCGGCCGCTGCCGAGAGCGTCGCGACCACGAGGACGCCGTGAACTGGTCGCGCGCCCTGGTCGTCGCGCTGCTGCTCGCGGCATTGGTGACGCTGCATTTCACGCTGCGTCCGCTGCTGGACTGGCGTGCCGGCGTGGATTTCCTGGTGATTGGCGTGCTGCTGGTGGCGGTGCGTGCACGGCCGGCGGTGGCGGCGGTGGTGGGGCTGTGCTTCGGGCTCATGCTCGATGCCATGACGCCGGATGCGCTTGGCGCGGGCGCGCTGGCCATGACGCTGATGGCGTTCGGCGCGTCGCGGCTCAAGGCTGCGTTCTTCGCGGATGATCTCGCGCTGACTGCCGTGTTCGTCTTTCTCGGGAAGCTGTGCTTCGACGTCGTGTCGCTGCTGGCGGAGCGCCGTCTCGGCGGCTCGGCCCTGGCCTGGCAGCTGCTGGCCTGGACGCCCGCCTCGGCGCTGGCAACGGCGTTGGTCGGCGTCGTGGTTGCGGCGGTGGTGCGTCCCGCGCTGGACCGGCGGCAGGTTCGATGAGCTTCCATCCGAATGCCGTGCAGGAACGCGGACGTGTGGCGTCGGCGTTGCTCGTGGCGCTGTTTCTCGTGCTCGGCGGTGCATTCTTCCGCACCCAGGTGCTGCAGGGCGCGCGCTACTATCTCAAGGCCGAGGAGAACCGGCTGCGCGAGCTGCCGGTGCCGGCGCCGCGCGCGACGATCCTCGATCGCACCGGGCGCGTCATTGCCGAGAACCTGCCGGGTTACGCGATCTCGCTGCTCGTGCGCAACGAGGATTCACTGCGCGTAATGATGCGCCGCATCGGCGAGGTCGTCGCCGTGTCGCGGGAGCAGGTGGGCGCGGCCGTGCGGCGCTATCGGCGCGATCCGATCCGACCGACGGTGCTGTTTCCCGATGCGTCGTTCGCGATGGTCAGCGCACTGGAGGAGCGGCGCGTGGAGTTTCCGGGGCTGATCATCCAGTCCGCGCCCAAACGGCACTATCCGGACGGCCCGGCGGTGTCGGCGCTTGTGGGTTATACAGGCGAGATCAGCGAGGGCGAACTCGGGCAGGACCGCTACGCGGAGTACAAGGCGGGGCAGCAGGTGGGCAAGGACGGCATCGAGCGGCAATACGAGGACCGGCTCGTGGGTCGCGAGGGGGCGCGTTTCGTGGAGGTGGATGCGCGCGGACGTATCGTCCGCGTGGAGGCGCGACCGGACCTTCCGCCGGAGTCGCCGCCGCCGCTGTACACGAACATCGACCTCGACCTGCAGCGCTTCGTCCACGGGATCTTCGGCGACTCGCTGATCGGCGGCGTGGTGGCGATGGAACCGCATTCCGGCGAGGTGCTGGCCCTGCATTCGGCGCCGACCTTCGACCCGAACGAGTTTATCGGTGGCATCCCGCGCGACTACTGGACGCAGCTGCAGGAGGATCCGCGCAAGCCACTCTACAACAAGGCCATCAAGGGCACGTATCCGCCCGGCTCGGTGTGGAAGCTGCAGACCGCGATCATCGCGATGGAGCGCGGCCTCGTGAAGATCGACGACCACATGCCGGAGCCGTGCAGCGGCGGCTACCAGTTTGGCAACCGTTATTTCCGTTGCCACAAGCGCGGCGGGCACGGCAACGTGGACCTGGCGGGTGCCATCGAAGGCTCCTGCGACGTGTACTTCTACCAGCTTGGCCAGAAGATCGGGCTGCAGGAGCTCGTGGCGGGGGGCATCCGGCTCGGGTCGCGCGAGCGTTCGGGCATCGACCTGCCGGCCGAGTCGCGGCCCCTGTTTCCCAGCGAGCCGGCGAAGGCCTACTACGACAAGCTCTTCGGCCCGCGGGGCTGGTCGCAGGGCGTGACGCTGAATCTCTCGATCGGCCAGGGCGAGAATTCGCAGACCGTCGTGAACATGGCACGCTTCTACACGGCGCTGGCGACCGATGGCGAGGCGGCACGGCCGGAGGTGGTGCGCGGCGAGGCGACGCGGGAGCGGCTCTTTACCCTTACGCCCGAGCAACTGCGCGGGCTGCAGCGAGCGCTGACCGACGTGGTCGGACGCGGCACGGCGGTGGGCTCGCGGCTCGCTGGCATCGCGGTGGCCGGCAAGACGGGCACCGCGCAGAACGCCCAGGATCAGATTCTGGACCACGCCTGGTTCGTGGGCTACGCGCCGGCCGAGGATCCGAAGATCGTGGTCGCGGTGATGCTTGAGTTCGGCGGCCACGGGTCGCGCGCAGCCCGCATCGCCTCGCGCATCATGGAGCGCTACCTGAAGGTGTCGGTGGCGTCGCTTCCGCCGACGGACGGCGACTGATGCCGAACCCCGGGAGAGACCGGACGTCGCCCAGCGTGTTACCCACGGACTGGCCGCTGGTGGCGCTGGCGCTGGCGCTGACCGCCCTTGGCGTTGCCATGGTCTACTCGGCGGGGCAGACGGACGTACCGAGCTTCGTGACCGGTCTCTGGCGGACACAGCTGATGTGGGGAGCCCTCGGCGTCGGCGCCATGCTCGGGATGTCGCGGCTCTCGGTGCGCGCCCTGGAGTGGGCGTGCCAGCCGCCGGTTCGCGGGGCGCCGGTGCTTGGGAAGCTGCGGCAGGGGGGGGGGTCGGGGCCCGGGCCCCGGACACCCCCGGCACCCCCGGGGGCCCGTCCAGATGGACGGGCCCGCACG
>JAYQOZ010000271.1:0-3696 GCA_038145035.1 Gemmatimonadaceae bacterium
ACCCTCCTCATCGCCGACCGCACCACCGGCACCGTCCGTCGCCTGACCCTGTCGCGACGCCCGACGCTTGCCGTCACGGTCCTGATTCTGTCCGTGCCGGTGCTCATCGGCCTGGGCGCGGCGTGGAAGGCCAAGGTGGACGTCGCCGACCTGGCGGAGAGCCACGCGGCCCTGCAGATCGAGAACGCCAGCTACCGGGCGGCCACCGAAGCCCTCGCCGAGCAGATTGCGGCCCTCCAGTCGGCGGTCTCGGACATCAACTCCAATACGACGATGGACCCGAACGTGGCCAAGTCGGTGGACCGCCTCCCGGCGATGGTGAAGTCCCGCGCGATGGGCGGCGCCGAGGTGCACCGCACGGCCCAGAACGCCGCGCTGTCCTCGATGCTCAACACCGAGGACTCCTTCGGCCTGATGCGGACGCTGCTGGAGTCCATCGAGTCGCGCCTGTCCATCGTCCGCACGGCGGTGGACCGGAGGAACGCCCTGGCCGCCGCCACCCCCGCGATGTGGCCCACGCACGGCTGGCTGACCTCGCGCTGGGGCCTCCGCGAGGACCCGGTGCGCGGCGGGGCCGATTTCCACCCGGGCCTCGACATCGCTGGCGAGCGCGGCCAGGCGGTCTTCGCCACCGCCGCCGGCACCGTCACCTTCTCCGCCTACAACGGCGACTACGGCAATATGGTCGTGCTCGACCACGGCTTCGGACTGCAGACGCGGTACGGCCACCTGCTGAAGGCCGGCGCCCGCGTGGGCACCGAGGTCAAGAAGGGCGATCAGATCGGACAGGTCGGGGCCACGGGCCGCGCGACCGGCTTCCACCTGCACTACGAGGTGCTAGCCAACGGCCGCCTGCTGAACCCGCTCCAGCTCCTGACGCAGAAACCCGAGTCGAAGTAGGCCTCGTCCGCCTGCTTCGCGCTTGCCATACCCTTGGTGCATGTTCGGTCAGATACTCGCCAAAGTCGTCGGCACCCAGAACGAACGTGAGCTGAAGCGGCTCCGTCCGCTGGTGGGCCGGATTGGCGCCCTCGAGTCCGGTCTCCAGCCCCTCTCCGACGAGCAGCTCCGCGCGAAGACCACCGAGTTCCGGGAGCGCATCGCCGCGGGCGAAACCGTCGATGACCTGCTGGTCGAAGCCTTCGCCGTGGTGCGCGAGGCGGGCCGCCGCGTGCTCAACATGCGGCATTTCGACGTGCAGCTGATCGGCGGCATGGTCCTGCACCACGGCACCATCGCCGAGATGAAGACCGGCGAGGGCAAGACGCTGGTCGCGACCCTCCCCGCCTACCTGAACGCCCTGGCGGGCAAGGGTGTCCACGTCGTCACGGTCAACGATTACCTCGCCCGCCGCGACTCGGAGTGGATGGGCCGCCTCTACCGCTTCCTCGGGATGAGCGTCGGCGTCATCCAGCACGACCTCACCGATGCCCAACGGCAGGTGGCCTACGGCGCCGACATCACCTACGGCACCAACAACGAGTTCGGGTTCGACTACCTGCGCGACAACATGAAGTTCGACCTGTCGGCCATGGTGCAGCGCCCGCACCACTACGCCATCGTCGACGAGGTGGACAGCATCCTGATCGACGAGGCGAGGACCCCCCTCATCATCTCGGGCCCGGCCGAGGCCTCGACGGACCTCTACTACGAGGTGGACCGCATCATCCCCAAGCTGAAGAAGGGGGCCGTGACGCGGGGCGACACCAAGGCCGAGGAGCGCGAGGCACTCGAGGCCACGGGCGACTACCTGGTCGACGAGAAGCACAAGACCGTCACGCTGACCGAGAGCGGCATGGCCAGGGCCGAGCACCTGCTCAGCCATCGCCTCGCTCCGGACTCCGGCGGGCTGTACGACCCGGCCAACATGCCGCTGCTCCACCACGTGAACCAGGCGCTGCGGGCCCACACCCTGTTCCACCTCGACGTCGAGTACATGATCAAGGACGGCCAGGTGGTCATCGTGGACGAGTTCACGGGACGCCTGATGCCCGGCCGCCGCTGGAGCGACGGCCTGCACCAGGCCGTGGAGGCCAAGGAGGGCGTGAAGATCGAGCGCGAGAACCAGACGCTCGCCACCATCACCTTCCAGAACTACTTCCGGAAGTACTCGAAGCTGTCCGAGGCCCCCGAATTCGCCAAGATCTACAAGCTCGACGTGGTGGTCATCCCCACCAATCGCGGGCTGGCGCGCATCGAGGAACCGGATCTCGTCTACCGGACCGAGCGCGAGAAGTACGAGGCGATTGTCGCGGACATCCAGGAGAAGGCCGAGTCCGGCCGGCCCACGCTGGTGGGCACCGTCTCCATCGAGAAGTCCGAGCGGCTCTCCGGCCTGCTCCGGAAGCGCGGCATCAAGCACGTCGTCCTGAACGCCAAGTACCACGCGCAGGAAGCCGAGATCGTGGCGCAGGCGGGCCGGAAGGGCGCCGTCACGATCGCCACGAACATGGCCGGCCGCGGCACGGACATCCTCCTGGGTGGCAACCCGGAGTACATGGCCCGCCAGCAGGCCCTGAGCGAAGAGGTGGCCGAGCGCCTGCCGCGCGGCGAGGAGAAGTACGTCGACGACGACGAGTTCGTCTACTTCTTCCACATCGACGCCTTCTTCCGCGTGTCCCGCGCCGACTGGGATCGCATCTTCAGCTTCTTCCGGCAGCAGACCGACGCGGACCACGACGAGGTCATCCGCCTCGGCGGCCTCCACATCCTGGGCACCGAGCGCCACGAGGCCCGCCGCATCGACAACCAGCTCCGCGGCCGCGCCGGCCGCCAGGGCGACCCGGGCTCCTCCCGCTTCTACCTCTCGCTCGAGGACGACCTGATGCGGATTTTCGGGTCCGACCGCATCTCCGGCCTCATGCAGCGGCTCGGCATGGAGGAGGGCGTCCCCATCGAGCACGGGATGGTCACGCGCGCCATCGAACGGGCGCAGAAGCAGGTGGAGGCGCAGAACTTCTCCGTCCGCAAGCACCTGCTCGAGTACGACGACGTGATGAACAAGCAGCGTGAGAGCGTCTACATGCTGCGCCGGGAGATCCTGGAGGGTCGCGTCCACCTCACGGCCGAGGAACTGGGCGACACGCGCGCCTACCTGCTGGCGACGGCCGAGGACATCCTCGAGGACCACGTCGAGCGGTTCATCGGCCGGGAGGTCGAGCTCGAGGACTGGGACCTCGACGGCCTCAAGCGCGAGATCACCCGCATCTTCGGCCTTTCCCCCGAGGCGGTTGACGAGGCCTGCGGCACCGACCGGAGTACCGAGGAGATCGCCGACGCCCTGTGGGCCGCCATCAAGGCCGACTACGAGGGCAAGGAGACCATCGCCGGCGCCGAGATCCTCCGGCGCGTCGAGCGGGACATCATGCTCCAGCTGGTGGACCAGCAGTGGAAGGACCACCTCTACAGCCTGGACCACCTCAAGGAAGGCATCGGCCTGCGTGGCTACGGGCAGCGCGATCCGCTGGTCGAGTACAAGAAGGAGAGCTTCTCGCTCTTCCAGGACATGAAGGGCCGGATCGAGGAGGACGTGGTCCGGTACCTCTTCCACCTGCGGCCCGTCCTCGGGGATGAGACCCCCGTGGCGCCGATGCCGGCCCGGAAGGCCGCGCCCGTCACGACAAACAACCCGTCGGCCGCCATCCCGGCCTTCGCGGGCGCGCGTGCCGCTGCGGCACCCGCCGCCCAGGCGGTGGC
>JAYQOZ010000272.1:0-3693 GCA_038145035.1 Gemmatimonadaceae bacterium
GGGCGCTGCCGGCGGAGCGCGCGGCGGCCGTGGCGCCGCCGCGAATGCCGATTCGTCCCGGACGCCGTCGCGCCGCAAGGACAGCGGCCACACGCTCGTGATCCGGGAACTCAGCAGCGGGGCGGAGACGCGCATCGAGCACCTCTCCAGCAACGAGCTGCACGACAGCGAGCGTTGGCTGGCCTATAGCCTCGCGGCGGCGGATAGCCTCGGTCTCGACGGCGTCTACCTGCGCGAACTCGGCAGCGGCACGGTGACGCCGCTCAGGCGCGGGACCGGTAACTACCGCAGCCTCGCCTTCGACGAGGCGGGCACGCAGCTCGCGTTCATCACTGATGCCGACCACTGGGGCCGGGATACGGTGCGCTTCGCGGTGTACCATGCGGCGCTGAGCGGTCCGCGCGGTCGCGGGGGACCGCAGGCCGCGACCAGCGCCGTCTCCGCCGCCGACGTTGCGGGCGGATGGCAGGTGGCCGAGCGTGCGCGGCTCGCCTTCGTGAAGCAGGGCGGCGTGCTGCAGCTCGGACTCTCGAAGGTGCAGCCCGACTCCATTCCGCAGGACTCGCTGGCAGACAAGGCGGTGTTGGACCTCTGGCACTGGCGGGACACGCGGCCGCAGCCGATGCAGCGCCTGCAGGCCGGTCAGGATCGTAATCGGCAGTACACGGCGGCGTTCCACGTGGCCACGCGTCGCTTCCGGCCGATTGCCAACGAGGACATGCCGCAGGTGACGCTCTCGGACGACGGCAAGGTGGCCGTCGCGACGACCGACGTGCCATACGAGCTCGATGCGCTCGTTGGCGAGGGCGGAAACGACATCCGCATCATCAACACCGTGACGGGGGACATCCGGCAGGTGGCGACCAACGTGCGCGGCCGCGGCCAGCTCTCGCCTGCCGGCCGCTACGTGGCGTGGTGGGAGGACGGCCAGTGGCGCGTGCACGACATCGCCGCGAACCGCACGCGGATGGTCACCGAGGGCATCGCGGGCGTGAGCTTTGCGCGTGAGACGCACGACACCCCGTCCGAGCCGACGCCCTGGGGCATCGGCGGCTGGACCACGAACGACCAGCACCTGTTGGTCTACGACCGCTATGACATCTGGGAGCTCGATCCCACCGGCGCGCGCGCGGCCCGCAACCTCACGGATGGCGTCGGCCGTCGCCAGGACCTGACCTTCCGGCTCACCGACCTCGAGCCCGAGGAGCGCGACTACGATCCGTCGAAGCCGCTGCTGCTGCGGACGTTCGACAACCGGACGAAGGACGCCGGGCTCTCACGCGACCGGGTGGCCGCAGCGGGCGAGCCGGAGCGGATCATGATGGCGCCGAAGTCCTGGCCGGTGCTGCGAAAGGCACGCAACGCCGAGCAGTTCCTCGTGGCGCGCGCCGACCACCGCGAGTACCCCGACCTCTGGACCGGCCCGAGCTTCACGCAACTGACGAGGATCTCGAACGCGATGCCGGAGCAATCGCGGTACCGCTGGGGCAGCGTCGAGCTCACCCACTGGCTGAACAGCGACGGCGTGCCGATGGAGGGCCTGCTGTACACGCCGGAAGGCTTCGACCGCTCGAAGCAGTATCCGATGCTCGTCTACTTCTATGAGCAACTCTCGGATAACCTGCACAACTACACCCGCCCGGCGGGCCGCAACATCATCAACCCCACCGTCTACACGTCGCTGGGCTACGTGGTGTTCATGCCGAACATCCACTACACCGAGGGGTATCCGGGCCCGAGCGCGGTCAAGAGCATCGTGCCGGGCGTGCAGAGCCTGATCGCAAAGGGCTTCGTGGACCCGAAGCGCATCGGTATCGGCGGCCAGTCCTGGGGCGGCTACCAGACGGCCTACATCATCACACAGACAAACCTCTTCGCGGCGGCGGTGCCGAACGCCACGGTCGTCAACATGACTTCGGCATACGGCGGCATTCGCTGGCAGTCGGGCGTCGAGCGCGCGATCGTGAACTACGAGCGCGGGCAGAGCCGCATCGGCGGTTCGCTCTGGGAGTATCCGGAGCGCTACATCGAGAACTCCCCGCTGTTCTTCCTCGATCGCGTCACGACGCCGGTGCTGTTCATGGCGAACGACAACGACGGGGCGGTGCCCTGGTACCAGGGCATCGAGTTCTGGGTCGCCATGCGCCGCCTGGGCAAGGAGGCGTACATGGTCGACTACATCGGCGACGAGCACAATCCGCGGAAGTACGCGAACCAGAAGGACATCGATCGCCGGATGCAGGAGTTCTTTGCCGCCAAGCTGCTTGGTGCGCCGGAGCCGGAGTGGATGAAGTCCGGGATTCCGTACCTGGACCGCGGACGGGATCAACTCAACCGGTAGGCGGTGCCGGCTCCGGACTGCGGCCGAGAAGGCCGGGGCAAGGCGCCCAGCGCACCGTGCCCCCTAGCGCACCCCGTATTCCGTCGGCGGCAGGGTCTGCAGGTACATCCATACGGCCGTCATCTCGACGGGCGTCATCAGCTTGGTGGCCTGCACGGGCATCACTGGATTGAGGCGCGAGCCGTCCGGGCGCACGCCCTCCGTGAGGGCCTTGGCGAAGGCCGCATAGTCGTACGAGGCCAGGCCCGTCGGGGTGAGGTTCGCCGACATCGGCCAGTCCGGCGGTGCGCCCTGGATCTTGCCGCCGCTGTAGTTCGCGCCGTGGCAGCCCGAGCAGCCGCCCATGGCCAGGTACTGGCCGTATTCCACCGTCGAGTCCACGGTCACCGCCGCGACCACCTCGGTGCCGTGGGTCACCTGGTCCGCCGGGAACCAGGGCATCTCGCCGGCCGCGTAGAGCGCCCGCGCCAGCGGGCCAGGTCGATTCGGCACCGCGTCGCGGTCCACGGGCGGGACCGTGCGGATGTAGGCGATGATTGCGGCCACGTCGTCATCGGAGAGATGCTGGTATTCGTTGGACGGCATGATCAGCAGGCGCCGCCCGTCCCTGGCGGTGCCGTGCCGGATGGCCCGCTCGAAGTCCGCGTCGGCGAACGCCGTGACGAGGCTGCCGCGCCCCGTGGTGATGTTCGGCGCGGCAATCGTCCCGATCGCGGGGTCCGCCGCCATGACCTTGCCGCCGAAGTCGTCGCCGTGGCAGTCGGCGCACTTGGCCAGGGCCCGGGTGACATGCTCGCCGCGGGCCACGGCGGAGTCGGTGGTGGGCGCCGTGAACGCGTGCGTGCCGTCGGCGACGGTGACCTTGAGCTCCCTGTTGGTCCACGCGTACAGCCCGGCGACACCGAGTCCGGCGATCACTACGATGCCGGCGACGAGATACATCAAGCCTTTCAGCAAGCGAGCCATGGCGACGAGCTCCGTTTGACGGTGCAGCAGGGTGGGCGAACGGAACGCCCTATGCTGTCATCCATCGAAGGTTGCGGCAAGGGTGGCTGGCGGATCCGAGTACCCTTGCCGCTCCCAAACCCGTATTGTTCCTGCCTATGACGTCCACCTCCCGCCCCGAATCGCCCAGCGCGAACCCGAAGCCCGCGGCGCCCGCACACGAGGCCCCGCCCCGGGGCAAAAGACGCGCCCACCCCCGCAATAAAAACGAGGGCTGGGGCGATGGGTTCTTCGACGTGAACGAGGCCGGTCGCGTCGTGGTGCGGCCCGACCGCGGCCGCCCCCCCCCCCCCGCCGCAGAGATAGCGGGCCCGCCCGCCCCCGAGCCCCCCGGACGGGGGCCGGCG
>JAYQOZ010000273.1:0-3682 GCA_038145035.1 Gemmatimonadaceae bacterium
ATCCAGCTGGAACAGGCTGGGCTCGCCGGACGGCCCGCGCGCCGAGTCCAGGAACGCCAGGAACCGTTCGATGGCGTCACGGGCCGAGGTGGTGGACTGGTGGCGGCCGTGCCACGCGATGGGCGAGCTGCCGAGCACCGCGTCGGTGAACCGTTCGGGTGTCGTCGCGCAGCGCTCCACATCGATCAGATAGGCCGAGCGGCCTGCCCACTCCGCGAGGTGCGCCAGCAGCGAGGACCGGCCCGAGCCGCACCCGCCCAGGACGACGGGGATCCTCGACGGCGACGCATCGAGCGCGCTCAGGACGCGCCGATCAAATCCGGCGTGGGTGCCAATCATGGGAAAGACTAGACACTAAGAAGCAGCCTCGGTGTTGTCAATCCGTTTTCCCGAAAAACTTTTTGTTGACATCGCACGTGCGGAACGTGATCCGACATGACGCGCGACGCGCGCGGATCGGCAGATGGCGCATCTTCAGGTACGATGCTGCATGGCATGACATCCAATCTCGCCATTCTGGGCACGCAGTGGGGTGATGAGGGCAAGGGCAAGATCGTCGACCTGCTCACGCCCCACTTCAGCATGGTGGCCCGCTATCAGGGCGGCCACAACGCCGGGCACACCGTCTACGTGGGCGGCCGCAAGTTCGTCCTGCACCTGATTCCCTCGGGTATCCTGCACGAGGGCGTCACCTGCCTCATCGGCAACGGCGTGGTCGTGGATCCGAAGGCCCTCTTCGCCGAGGTCGACGAGCTGGCCGCGCTGGGCATCGCCGTGGGCCCGCGCCTGGTCGTGAGCGAGAAGGCCCACGTCATCCTGCCGTATCACCAGGACCTCGACCTGCTCTCCGAGGCGCGCCGGGGCGAGCGCAAGATCGGGACGACCTCGCGCGGCATCGGGCCGGCCTACGAGGACAAGATTGGCCGTCGCGGCATCCGCGTGGGTGACCTGCTGGGGGACCGGGACGCCCTGGCGGTGGAGGTGCGCGAGAACGTGGCGGCCCGCAACCGCCTCGTGAGCGACTCGACGATGGACTGGGAGGCGGTGTACGCGCAGCTGCTCGAGGACGCGGAGCGCCTGCGCCCCTGGGTTGGCGACGTGTCCCTGGCGCTGGCCACCGGCATGGCGGCCGGCCGGCGCGTGCTGTTCGAGGGCGCCCAGGCCACCATGCTCGACATCGATCACGGCACCTACCCCTACGTGACGTCCTCGAATGCCACCGTCGGGGGCGTGTGCACGGGACTGGGCGTGCCGCCGCGGGCCGTGGGCCACGTGCTTGGCGTGGCCAAGGCCTACACCACGCGCGTCGGAGAAGGGCCCATGCCGACCGAACTGAGCGGCGAGATGGCCGAGCGGCTGCGCGAGGGCGGGAATGAGTACGGCGCCTCCACGGGCCGGCCGCGGCGCTGCGGCTGGTTCGACGCCGTCGTGGTGCGCTACTCGGCGCGGATCAACGGCCTCGACGCCCTGGCGCTGACCAAGCTGGATGTGCTCGACGGCCTGCCGGAGATCCCGATCTGCACCGGGTATCAGGTGGGTGGGACCCTCCTGACGGAGTTCCCCGGCGACCTCCGGCAGCTGGCCGGCGCGACGCCGCGGTACGAGACGATGCCCGGCTGGACCGGCACCACCAGCGGCGCCCGCACCTTCGGCGATCTCCCGGCCAACGCGCAGGCCTACGTCCGGAGGCTGGAGGCCCTGACCGGCGTGCCCGCGGCGCTGGTGTCCACCGGCTCGGACCGCGAGGAGACGATCCTCCGCGAGGACTCCGTGCTGGCCGCCTGGCTGCGGTAGCCCGGCCTACGCCCCGGTGGAGAGCCGCTGGATGAGCGCCTCGATGACCGGCCGGTCGGCGTCGACGAGCGCCAGGCCCGCCCGGTAGCGCGGCCCGGCCGTGGCTCCGCCGAGTTCCATCGTGGCCCAGGCCACACGGGCCCGGACGCGCAGCCCGTCCGGCAGGGTCAGGCGCACCGTCTGGTTCGGGCGCAGCGTGAGCGGGCCCATGACCTGCATCCCATCAACCGACAGGTCCACCAGCGTTACGGCGGTGCCATCGAGCTGCACCGTTGTCCCCGCGGCGACCGCGTGGCGCGGTGTGGTGCGCGGCGCCGTGGCCGGGGCCTCGGCGGGCGGCGCCGCCGCCGGTTCCGCGGCAGAGCGCGTCTCGGCGGTCTCGTCGACCTCGATCAGGCGGATGAGGCACTCCCGTCCGAACGGGTCCGCCGTCACGCGGCGCAGCAGGGCCTGGCCACGCAGGCTCTCGGCGAAGCGCCGCTCCAGCACCAGATGGCCCGGCAGGGTCGTAAAGGTCGCGTCCAGCGCGACCAGCGCGTCCGTGTCCGCGAAGGCCCGCACTGGTCCCAGGTGGGCGACCTGCGCGGTGAGGCCGGGCAGGGCCGCGGCCGGCGCGATGAGGATGACCTCGGCTGGCGTCACCGGTTCAGTCTAGCCGTGTCGCGCCCAGGTGTGGGAGGACCGGCCCGTGCCCGCACGTCCCGCGCGGACGACGGTGGGACAGCGGGGCATCCCCACCAGGACTTCCAACTACGGGCGATACCGGCTATCCATGCACCGTGAGCGCCGCGCTGCGGCGGCGCGTCTGCACGGCCCGCATCTTCTCGAGGGCGCGGACCTCGATCTGGCGCACGCGCTCGCGCGTGACGGAGAGCTGCTGGCCAATTTCCTCGAGCGTGTACTCGCGGTCACGGCCCAGGCCGAAACGCAGCGACAGCACGTGACGTTCGCGGTCCGTCAGCGGCGCCATCGCCTGGGTGACCTCGTTGGACCGGTCGCTGTCGAGCAGGGCGTCCTCGGGAGACGGGGCCGAGCGATCCTCCACCAGGGCACTCAGTTCCAGCGCGTCGTCCTCGCCCACGCGGACGTCCAGGGACGAGGGCGTCTTCTGGGCATCCATGAGCAGGCGGACCTTCTCCACCGGCATCCCCAACTGGACCGCCAGGTCCAGCGCCGTCGGCTCCAGGTTCCGGGCCGTCCGGAAGGCCTTCCGTTCCTTCTCGAGCTGGTTGATCGACTCGATGACGTGCACCGGCAGGCGGATCGTCCGCCCCGTGTCCGCGATGGCCCGCGTGATCGCCTGGCGGATCCACCACGTGGCGTAGGTGGAGAACTTGAAGCCGCGGCGGAACTGGAACTTGTCCACCGCCTTCATGAGCCCCAGGTTGCCTTCCTGGATCACGTCGAGCAGGGAGAGGCCGCGGTTGACGTAGCGCTTGGCGATGGACACCACAAGGCGGAGGTTGGCCTCCATCAGCTCGTTCTTGGCCTCGCGGATCATGTGCTCCGCCGTCACGATGGCACTCAGACGGGCGCGCAGTTCCGCCAGCGTCAGCCCAGCGCCTGCGGCCAGTGCGCGGCCCTTCGCTGAGCGGGCTGCCGGGGCCAGCTGCGCGAGCGCTGCCACGTCCTCCGCCAGCGCGTGCGTGGTCGCCGCCACCTCGTCCAGGACCGACGGGCGGATGGGCTGGCCGTCCATGTCGTGCACCAGCCGGGCTTCCTCATGCGCCAGTTCCTCGCGCAGGGCCGCCTGCTTGCGGACGCCACGGGTCGTGCGCAGATCCGCCTTGAGCTGTTCGATGCGGGCGCGGCGGCGCCGCACCCGGGCAATCGCGCGCAGCACGCCGGCCACCGTGTCCGCGCTGATCGCGCCCCCTTCGGGGAGGAG
>JAYQOZ010000274.1:0-3675 GCA_038145035.1 Gemmatimonadaceae bacterium
CACGATGCCGGTCACGCGTCCGGTCGCCTGAGCGGCGAGCGCGGGCGCGCCGACCAGCACGCCCAGCATCGCAAGGGCGGCCAGCCCTGCAATGCGACGGAATCCCCTCATGGTGCCTCCTAACGGGTTAAGAATGGAACGACCTGACAACACACTTACTGACGGACCACGACGCCGTCGCGTCGCGGGTCCGCCACACCGATGCGAAGCCCATCGGGCCGCACGTAGATTGCGTGCACACCACCGAACGAGATGTCCGCCACGCGGCTCAGCGGCCGATAGCCGCGCTGGAGCAGCGCGGCGTAGACCGCCGGCGTGAAGCCCGGCTCGACCTCCACGTCCCGCCGCATCGGGTTCGGCTGCAGGCGAGGCGCGGCGATTGCGCGGCCGGGGTCTTCCCCGTACGCGAGGATGCGCAGCGCCACCTGCGTGATGGCAGGCTGGATGTACTGCGAGCCCGCCGCGCCGATCACCAGACGCACGTCACGGCCATCGAGCATCAGCGTCGGCGCGATGGTCGAGTTCGTCACGCGATTCGACCCGCGCGTGCGATCGTCCATGTTGGCGGCGCTCGAGTTCAGGAAGAAGCCGTCCGTGAAGACGCCCGAACCGAACAGGACTCCGACCGTCGTCGTAGCCGAGACGGCGTTGCCATCCGCATCCACCACGGCGAGATGGGAGGTAAGGCTGCTGCCCTCGTCGGAACCATTCGGCGGGACCGCGTCGCTGCCACGCTCGGCCGCCGGGAACGCATAGGCCGAGCACCGGCCCGGCAGCGGGGACTGCTCGAATGGCCAGGGATCGCCGAGCGACATCGTATCAGTGACGGGACTGCCAAGGGCCTGCGCGCGTGACGCGGCATATGCCGCGCTCGCAAACCCACGCGCCGGCACCGCCATCGCCTGCGGATCGCCGCGCCACCAGCGCCCATCCGCCTGCGCAGCCCGCAGCAGGTCCGCCAGCGTCACTGCGGCATCCGGCTCGGAAGAAAAGCCACCGGCGCGCGTGAGCCCGGTGGCATCGGTCATCTGCAACATCGCCAGCAGCGGCGCACCGCCCATCGGCGGGGGCGGCGCGAGCACGGTGAGCCCGCGCCAGGTCGTGCACAGCGGCGCCGCCGAATCCACCGTGAAGCCGCGCAGGTCGCTCGCGGTGATCAGCCCACCCGCCGCCTGCACCTTGGCGACCAGACGCTCAGCGATGCTGCTACTATAGAAAGCGCCTGGACCGCCCGCGGCAATCGCCGCGAGTGTCGCGGCCAGCTGCGGCTGCACCAGCCGCTGACCGGGCAGCAGCGCCTCACTGTTGGGGAGCAGCAGCGCCGCCGCCTCGGGATCGCCTTCGATGCGACCGCGCGCCGAGAGAATCGTGCGCGCCAACAGTGGGGTGACGACGAAGCCCTCGCGCGCGAGACGGATCGCCGGCGCCATCACCGCCTCGCGGGTAAGCCGCCCAAAGCGCCGCTGCGCCTCCAGCAGGCCCGCCACCATCCCAGGAATCGCGGCCGCGCGGCCCGGTCGCTCGGCCGAAGGGGTGGAGTCACGCTCGCCCCAGGCCGGATCGGCACCCGTGCGTGAATAGAAGAGCAGGTGCTCGGCCTGCGCGGCGCGCGCATCGTACCAAAGCAGCACGCCACCGCCGCCGAGTCCGGTCTGCGAAATGTCGGTGACCGAGAGGGCGAAGGCGGTGGCCCCCGCCGCGTCCATGGCATTGCCGCCCTGCCGCAGGATCTCGGCGCCAGCGGCCGATGCCTCAGGAGAGGAGGCCGCGACCATGCCGCGGCGGCCCTCGGCGCGCCGGCCTGGCGCCGGCGACAGTGCATCCGGCGATGGGACGGGACCCGCGCAGGCCGCGACGGCGAGCGCGAGAACCGGCAATGCACACACCGGCACGCGCCAAAGGCGCCCAGTCGTCATCATGGCGGAAGGATGACACCGACCGGCAGGTTGCACAATGGGGCGGATTCCCCGGGGCCGGGGCCGATCGCACCCGGCCGGGCCCTGACGTGAACTTGGCGGCTCCCGTCGCCATTTTTCCATCGTCACCCTTCCGCCCGCAGCCATCGTGGATTTCTCCGGCGTCACCGCCCAGCTCTCGTCGAGCCCGCTCAGCGCAGTGGGACTCGTGTTCCTGGCGGGCGTGCTCACGAGCCTGAATCCCTGCATCTATCCGATGATCCCGATCACGGCGGCGATCGTCGGCGGGCAGGAGGTCGGCGATGCCAAGCCACCGAAGTGGCGCACGGCGATCCTCACCTTCGCCTACGTGTTCGGGCTGGCGGCGGTCTACTCGACGCTCGGCCTCATCGCCGGTGTCACGGGCACGATGTTCGGCACCGTCAGCACGAACCCCTGGCTGTATTTCGCGATGGCCAACGTGCTGCTGCTCTCGGCGCTCGCGATGTTCGACGTAGTTCCGATTCGCCTGCCGGTGGCGCTGACCGAGCGCGCGGCGACGGTCGGCACCGCCGGCCGCGCGGGCGGTGCCTTCGTGATGGGCAGCATGTCGGGACTCGTGGCCGCGCCCTGCGGCGCGCCGGTGATGGCGGCCATTCTCACCTGGGTGGGCTCACAGGGGAGCCCGGCGCTCGGTTTCGTGTATCTCCTCGTGTTCTCGCTGGGGATGTGCACCCTGCTCGTCTTCGTCGGCCTCTCCAGCGGCACGTTGGCTCGCCTGCCCCGCGCCGGCACCTGGATGCTCTGGGTGAAAAAGGGCTTCGGCGTCGCGATGCTGGCCGTGGCCGAGTATTACTTCATTGAAATGGGAAAGCTGCTGATATGATGACCGCGCTTCGCCGCACGCTGGCCTCCGCGGCATTGTTGGCCGTGGCCGCGACCGGCGCGACCGGCCAGGAGCTGGGGCTGCCCGTCGGCACCGCGGCGCCCGCCGCCGCACTCGAGACGCTCGATGGCGCGGCCGCGAACCTCTCGTCGGTGATCGGCGGCGGGAAGCCGACCGTGATCGAGTTCTGGGCCACCTGGTGCTCCAACTGCCGCGAGCTCGAACCGACGATGGAAGCGGCCTACGCCCGGTATCGTGATCGCGTGCGCTTCGTGGGCGTGGCGGTGAGCGTGAACCAGTCCGACGAGCGCGTGCGGCGCTATGTCGCCCAGCACCTGAGCGGTTTCTCGCATTTCTATGACCGTCGCGGCAATGCCGTCGAGGCCTACGACGTGCCGGCCACGAGCTACGTGGTCGTGCTCGATGGCGAGGGCAAGGTGGTCTACGGCGGCCTGGGCGGAAAGCAGGACATCGAAGGCGCCATCGGTCGCGCCCTGAAATAGTCAGGTAACCGCGTAGCACCGCCGGCGCGCGCCCCCGCTACGAACCGGTCAGCGCCGTCTCGAACAGCAGCGTCGGTGGCTGCGGTTCCTTGGTGTGATACACGTGCAGCAGCCGGATCGTGAAGGGCTCCGTGATCCGCACCGCGAGCATCTTCTTGAGCTTCGCCGACGTCAGCTCGGGATACAGGTTCAGCGTGCAGTGCGGCGTGAACGGATACCGCGCCGGCTGGAACGGCAGCCCGCTGGTCTTGAGCCGCTCGTGCAAGGCGCGCAGCGGTCCGTGCGGATCCAGCCGCAGCGAGACGATGTTGCGACCGACGAAGCGCTCCGGCAGGCCGAACTCCAGCGTGATCGGCGCGGTGCTGGCTGCAATCGGCTCGATGGCGGCCCT